>JBAVAV010000662.1:0-7928 GCA_049585895.1 Candidatus Sulfotelmatobacter sp.
GCGGTCCAGCGATGCCCTCGATGGAACTGGGCGATATGGGATCGCCCAAGCTAAAAGTGCTGGTGGTGCTGGTGGTGGCCGGAATGCTGAACCTCGGCTACTGGTACCGGCTGGACCGGCAAAGCAAGTCGATCGCGGCGCAGATGCGGACGGCGGAAGAGAAAAACCGCGAGCTGAGCGACGTGAAGGCGCGCTACCTGGAACGGCAAACTCAGGCCAACAACTACAAGCGGCGCGTGGATGTCATCGATCAACTGCGTGTCGCCCAGGCGGGCCCAGTGAACTTGCTGGCCATGCTGGGTGAGACCGTCAACAACACCGAAGCGGTGTGGTTGAGCAGGATGGACGACTCGGGCCCCAGCGTGAACCTGGAAGGAACGGCGCTGAGCACGGATGCAGTCGCGAACCTGATCACCAATCTGCAGAAAACGGGCTTCTTCCGCACCGTGGAAATCAAAGAGACGTTTCAGGACGAGGCGATCAAGGACATGCAGGCGTTCCAGTTCACGCTGACCTGCGAGAAGGGAAAGTCGTAGAGGCGGACCTATGGCAATGAATTTCAACGAACTATCGGGAGTGAAGCAGTGGGCCGCGGTGCTTGCTGGTGGAGCGCTGGTCACGGCGGCGCTGTACTTCACGGTATTCAAGAGCCAGAGCGACAAGAATGCGGCCGCGCAGCATGTCCTCGAAGAGAAGGTTCGCGAGAACAACGAACTCGAATCCTACCGGCCCAAGCTGAAAGATATCGAGCGGCAGCTGGCCAGCCTGAAGCAGCAACTGGAGATCGAGCGGCGCATCGTCCCGGACGAGAAACAGGTCGACGGTTTCATCGAAACCCTCGACGGGGAAGCGCAGAAAGCAGGCGTAGAGCTGCGGCGCTATTCCGCCAAGCCAGTCGCCGCAAAAGAATACTACTCGGAAGTGCCGTTCGACATGGAGTTGGACGGTCCTTACTACTCCATGCTGAATTTCTTTGACCGCGTAGGCAAGCTGGAACGCATTGTGAATATCAGCGGCCTGCTGGTTTCGACCACCAAGAATCCAAGCGCCGCGAAAGCCAAGCACACGTATCAATATGCCCCCAATGAGAGTGTGGTGGCAACCTTCACGGCAACCACGTACTTCAGTCACGATTTGGAGCCAGCCGGATCCGGCGCCGGGGTTAAACCCGGAATCACGCCGGTGGCGGCGAACAGGTAGGGATGGCGATGAAGCTAACAGGCATTCTGGCGATAGCAATTATGACGGCGGCGGCCTGGGCGCAGAACCCGGACGTCATCGACAACACGCGCAGCACCATGAAATCGGTGCAGCGAAAGCAGACGAGCGACAGCAATGCGGCGCTGGCCGCGGCAGACGCGCCGACGCAGGCGCCGGCAGCCGCGACGGCGGGAACCCCCGCAACTGCGTCGCTGAAACGGCACGATCCCATGGTGCCCAAGACGAAATCGGTCAAGACCGGGCACGCGCATGCCACGATTGTGGCGGCTCCGGCGACTGCACAGCTGACGACCACCAAGATCGCAGCCGGAACAGAGGTAAAGAACGCCGACGCTGCCAAGAATGCGGATGCCGTCCAGACCGCCAAGCCCGACGAGAAAAAGGAAGACAAGAAGTGGGCGATGACTGGAAGACGGGATCCGTTCTTCAGCCCTGTGGTTCAACAGCCCACCGGTTCGGGCTGCTCCACCGGGAAGAAATGCCTTGAGATCGGGCAGATTAACCTGCGGGGCGTGGTGCGGTCCGACGCCGGATTCATCGCAGTGGTGACCAACACCTTGAACAAGGCTTACTTCCTGCGCGAAAACGACCCGGTGTTTAACGGATACGTGGTGAAGATTACCGGAGATTCGGTCGTCTTCCAGGAGACAGTTCAGGACAAGCTGGGCAAGTCGTCTACGCGGGAAGTAGTGAAGCGGCTCTTTACGCCGGCGGTTTAGCGGCAGGGCGGCGGCGAAACCGGAAAATCCGGACGCCGGAATCAAGTTTGAGAGGAAGGACACGCGGGCCAGGCCCGCGGGTTGGGGAGAAGCGAAATGCGAAAGCAATTGCTCACGGTATTCCTATCGTCGCTGGTCCTGGCGCTGAGCGCTTCGGCGGCCGAGACGCCGGTGCTGCCATCGGCGAGCCAGCAAAACCAGTTGCAGCGAGTCAACGTGGTTCGCGGCGCGGATGATATTCGCGTCGAGATCAACGTACGCGGCCCAGTGGCGCCCAAGCTGAGCGCTATGGACTCGCCGGCTCGAGTGGTGGTCGACCTGCCGGAGACGGTGATGGCGACCGGCCAAAGCCACATCACCGTGGGCAACGCTGCGGTCAAAGACGTCCGCATCGCGATGGATGGGCCTGCGCCCACAACCACGCGCGTGGTTGTCGACCTGGAGCGGGCTTGCGCCTATGAGTTGAAACCCTTGGCGGATGGAAAGCTGGTGTTGACGCTGCGCCCCAAGACTTCGGCGCAGGCTAAGACTGCCAGTGCGCCCAAGCCAGCGACAATAAAGACGGTGGCGGCGAGTGCTGCTCCATCCAGTGATTATGTGTTCGTCGAGCCTACTTACCAGGCCAAGAAGAATGCCGAAGCACCCGTCGAACCAGCCGCGCTCGCTCAGGAAGCCGCAGCCCGGTTTTCGGATAAGACGGCCGTGGAACTGCTGCCTGTCAGCATGAACGCGACCCCGGCAGCAGCGCAAAGCGCGTCTACCGGAACGGCCATTCAGCCGGCAGTGAACCTGGCGGCGGAACAGAAGGCGCAGGTGGGACAGCAGCCCGTTGCGGCTGGACCGAAGTACACGGGCGAGCCGATTTCGGTCAATCTGAAAGATGTGGATTTGAAAGACTTCTTCCGCCTGATTCACGAAATCAGCGGTTTGAATATAGTGCTCGATCCCAACGTGCACGGAACCCTGACCATCGTGCTGGATGACGTGCCGTGGGACCAGGCGCTCGACATCGTGCTGAAGAACAACGATCTGGCGCGCGAACTCGAAGGCAACGTGCTGCGTATCGCCACGGTTGACACACTCAAGAAGGAAGCCGATGGCCGCCGCGCCCAGGTTGAGGCCGAAGCGCTTGCGGTGGAAAAAGTCTCGGTCACACGCTTCTTAAGTTACGCACACGCGAAAGACGTGATTGTAACGGTCAAGAAGTTCCTCTCGCAGCGCGGCGATGTTGTGGCGGACGAACGCACCAACGCGGTCATCGTCAACGACATTCCAAAGGTGATTCCGATCATCGACCGCCTGCTGACTCAACTGGATCGCAAGACGCAGGAGGTTGAGATTGAAGCTCGCGTAGTGGCGGCCACACGGCAGTTCGCGCGCGACATCGGTACGCAGCTCGGATTCGGCTGGGGCAACGGCCACAGCGCGGTCGGCGGAAACGCCGGCGCAGGCAGTTCTCCTACCACAGTGAGCGGGCTGACCCCGGGATTCATCACGACAACCAGCGCAAGTTCGACGACGGGATCCACGATTCCGTTGTTCTCCAACCTGGGCGTGACTTCACCCACCAGCGGATTGACTTTCGTCAATGCCAGCAACAACATCCGTATCGACGCCATTCTTTCCATGGCGGAATCGCGCGGGTTGCTGAAGGTGTTGTCGCGGCCGCGAGTGGTTACTCAAAACAACATTCAGGCCCTCGTAAAACAGGGCGTGCGCGTTCCCATCGTTACCCAGGCGCAATTAGGTGGTCCGCCGACGGTAACTTACGTCGATGCGTTCCTGCGGCTGACAGTGACTCCTCAGATCACGTCGGAGAACACGATCTTCCTCAACGTGGACGTGGAAAACACGACCCCGAACTTTGGCCAGGAAGTGCAGGGCAATCCGGAACTGATTACCCAGCAGGCCACCACGCAGGTGCTGGTGACCGACGGTGGCACGGTGGTGATCGGCGGCGTCATCCAGACGCAGAACTCGATCAACATCACGCAGGTGCCGCTGCTGGGCAATATCCCGATCCTGGGCAACCTGTTCAAACACACGCAGGTGAATACTTCGAACCAGGAGCTGATCTTCTTCATCACGCCGCGAATCATTCAGACTTAGTCGCGTCAGACGTAGCGCAGTTGAAGATTTAAACCGCCGGCCTGAAGAACCTGTCAGGCTGGCGGTTTTGCGTTTGGGGTGACGATTATCTTTTACTTGCCCGCACGGTCAGTAATGTACCCGGCCTGTTTTGTCAGGGATGCGCCCGGTCTGTACCGTCTATACCATCCCCCCTCCCCCCTTCTCCCTATACATTGTTAGAATCATTGAGTTAGCAGGAAATTGCCCGCAACACCAACATGTCAAATGACTTAGGTGTCAAATTCTAGAGAGCAAGGAACTTAGCACGGCATCAATGATCGCTTTTCCTCCGCGGGACCGCTCAGCGACCGTTACGGCCTCGACCATGATCGCGCGAGCGGGAGGGTGAGCGCAAGGTTAGATGTCACATCGGGGCTGTGGATTTGTTTTGGCCCGTTGTCACGGAAACGTGGTGATCATACTTTTGCGAGCTTTTCTCGGTTCGGCGGTGTCAAATGGAATATAGGCGTGAACGGCGTGCGAATTCTCAATACTCTTCACTTGGCCATGCTGGCCATTCTTGCAGGCGGAGTTTCTCCTAACGCAGTCGACCCGCAGGTCGCATCGCCTTCAGAATCTTCGCCCTCTAATACGGCGGAACCGAAGCTAACCTATGTCCACGGCACGATCGTCGTCGTGGTTTCGACTAAAGATGGTTTTGTCCTCGCAGGAGACAGTCGCGGCAGCGGCGAGGGCTGTCAACCGTTACCAGGGGAATTCCAGAAAGTATTTCCGCTGGGTGGCCGCGGCGCGGTTGTTGTCGCGGGCCTAATCGGCGCCAGCGACTCAACAAATGAACTGGGGGAGGCGATTGGCACACAGCTTCGCTTCTGGGATGTGCAAGCACACGGAGCCTACCTGGAAGCGACATCTATCGCTAGGACACTCTTGGATTCGGTTGGACGCGAAGCCGGCTTGCTAGATATCGGTCTTTCGACAGACCAATTAGTGTCCTTTGCAAGCGCCGTATCTATAAGCGATAAGGGAGCGCCTGAGTGGATTACGTTGAAAGCACACCCATTTGTTCGGACACCCGGAACAGAATATGAGTCCTGGGACGTGAAAGTGGAACAGTTCATAGACCCACCTGACTCAAGGGTATTGTCTCTCGGCGTCCCAAGAGCTAAGGAGATTGTTGACCGATTGATAGAGCGCAGCGGGCCGGCTCCCGACGACCGTCCGTCTCAAACAGCGGCTATGAGGCGTTACTATTCGCTTAAGAGCGCAAATAAGCTCTCCGATCTAAACCTTGAGGAAGGGAAAGCAATCGCGAAGCTCGCTATTAATCTGGCGATTGATTTTGCCGATGCGCACCCAGAGATGTGCATGGGCATCGGTCGACCGATTGATATGCTGACCGTAACAGCGAAGGGGGTTGAGTGGATCGAGGCTCCAGACCCATCTCATCTGGCACGGGCACCGCTCCAATATCACGTCCGCGTGAGTGACTCCGATATGTCTGGCCGCCTCGACGGGGCTGAATGGTTCAGAGGCACGGTTCGCGCAAATGCGACACTGACCTTTGCAGGAAAGGGACGCGTCAGAATGGTGCAACCGAAGTTCGCGGGGCCGTGCACGTTTGTGCTGGAACAGGGTGCCGAAGAGCGCATGCCTGACATATCGACGATGCTGAAGTCGAAGTTGGGAAGGTCATGTGATGTTTACCGAGAGACATCATCCGGGCGCGTGAAGCTATCGGCGGCGGCGGCTCCCGCTCCCGCACCACCAAAGTCTACAAACGAATACGCCTCACTTTCTGATGCCGAATTGAACGCCGAAGCGGTGCAAGTCGCGACGGAGCTTCGGGCTTTTGTCACATCGAGTGATGCTGCTCGCAGGAGCATAGAGGAACCAACCGTGCGGCTAACGCCGCCGAACATGGAGGAACAGAGCGGGGCTCATTTTAAATATGCGATCAAACTGCAGGAAAACTCAGATCAGGTGCTTTCAGGATACCGTCTGAATTTTGAATTTAAGCTCGACGCGATAGAGCGCGAACTTGAGAAAAGGATAAAGGATCCAGATAAAGCCAAATACTATGGCCCGCGCGGTATCGTGACCACAATGGAGATGTATACGGTGGCAAATGACATCGACCGGCTCGTCGTAGCACTCCAAAAGGTCTCGGTTCGACCTACACTTTGAAAAAGCAGTCTGCACGTCCACTCTTCGCACCGCTCCTCCTCTTACGGGTTTTGGAGGCCGCCGCAAAGGTACAACCTCCTGAAAGATCACAGCCAGCCCCCTCGGGGACGATCTCGCCGCAGTCCTTGCAAACTTGTTAGTTTCTCGTTGTCAACGCGAGTAGTATTTACGGGTAGTGAGCGGCGTGAGTTCTCCCGGTGGCACAGCTAACGCAGTCGTCTTTTCAACTCGCGGTATACGCTCGCGCATTGTCAGCTCTATAAAGCGAATGGCTGTGCTGGCGGTACTATTGACGGCGATCTACATCGTCGGTGGTTCGCTGTTTTTTGGGTCTTGGTGGTTTGGTTTTTTATGGGACGGCGGTTATAAGAGTCTCGGCTATGTGGCCTTAGGGGTAACGGTCCTTCTCAATTCGTATTTTCCGCTGGTGATGTTTATCGTCGTCGATTTGTTGGTGCTGGCTTTTGTTGTGTTCACATTTCCAAGAAAGCTGTTCGCGTTTCTCGACAGATTTGCGAGAATCATCCTCGTCACTGCGCTAGGTGCCTTAGCGATAACGAGTCTCATCATTTACCACACACAAGGAGGCGAATACGCGGAGTATAAGCACGCGTTTTGGCCGTCTGACCCTACCGACCTGGCCACGAGTCTTCGCTCTCAGACTGCCCCTCCGGCTATCCAGGCTCCGATTACTTTTTTTTATCTGAACAAGGAAACTTCCGATGCACTCTACAGTCAGTTGGAACCAGAACTGGAAGAGACGTCGCGCAAAGTAAAGAGTGAAAGCCAAATCGAAGGGGGTGCCGAAATCGCTCCACCGAGCGGGGGCAAAGTGAGGGTGGGAGTCGGGAAGACCGACGAACTGGAGTCTAGGTATGACCGCTCCAAATTCTCGACGGAGCGGAAGTGTTTGGAAGTGATGAAGTACGTCAGCACGACGTGGCCTGACAACTACTACACTGACTTCTGGAAATGGCACATCAGAACAAGCACGGAGGATTTGTTGGACGCGCTGGCTGGGAAGACCGTTTATAGACCGACTCAACCTCTTAGTCGCGACCCAGAAGAGATGAAACGACAAGGAGCCGAACGACTGCATGAATCTGCATTAGAGCTGACGGCGCGGTTGTCGCAGATTCACGGCCTTGTGTTCGTGGACGGCGAATTCGACAAGACGGTCAAAGGCAGCAATGTCGTCCTATCACACAGCGTCGACTTCATAGCAGTGGATGCCCCTCGGCCTAAGGCTTCTTTTAGGGTGGTTGTCCCTGCCGGGAATGTACGGCTTATGTCTCAGGGAGGGCGAACACTCCAGCTTAGGGTATTCGGGAACGTGACCAAGCCTCTTGGGAAGGACGGCTTCGTAGACGTTGCGCCGGTGGCGATCTATTGAGCCTTGATTTCGACGACAAGGGGGGCTGGCCCACCCTTCCGTCAAACCAACTGAGGCTGCCCCACCCTCTGCGAATTTTCAGAGGGTGGGAGACGATGCTCTCAACCTCTTGAGATTTTGACTTTATCCCCTGGCGCGCCCAGTGTAACGAAAGCGCATCGAAAACCTGCGCGATGCGGGCCGCATAGGTTCCCACCCTCTGAAAACCGCAGAGGGTGGGGCAGCCTCTCTTAGAATTAGGTTGAGAAAGATCAAAAGCAGGGATCGGCCAAGCCCCCCGGCGGTTTTACTTTTGGGAACTGAATTTCCCGCTGTTAGAC
>JBAVAV010000663.1:0-3250 GCA_049585895.1 Candidatus Sulfotelmatobacter sp.
CCCTGGCGGTGCGCGGTTACCTTCTCGCCCGCCGCCGTGCGGTAGTGATCTCTGAGCGCTGGACCACTCCGCTAACGATCGCTTATTTCATTTTTTATGCCGGTGATTATTTTCTTTTCTCCCGGAGTTTTCTCACCGCGACAATTCACCTGGTTCTGTTTGGCGTAGCGGTGCGGACGTTTTCTCTGCGGCGCAATCGCGACTACGTAACGCTGGCGATTCTGGCATTTCTCATGGTGCTGGCTTCGGCCGTGTTGACCGTGGACAGCACTTTTCTATTCTGCCTCGCCGGCTTCATGCTGATGGCGGTGGCTACGTTTGTCCTGATGGAGATGCGGCATTCGGCGCAAGTAGCGAAGTTTCAGGCGCGCCATTCGAGCGACCCTCGGGAACATCGTCATCTGGCTTTCTCGCTGCTGCGAATCGTGCCGGCATTGATGGTGATGATCCTGCTGGGGGCGGGAGCGGTTTTCTTTGTCCTACCTCGCATGTCGGCGGGATACTTGGGCGCGTATTCGTTTGGCAACGATTTCTCGACAGGCTTCAGCGATCACGTGGATCTCGGGCAGATTGGGCGAATCCAGCAATCGAATGCGGTGGTGATGCACATTCAGATTGATGGCGACCAGCGCGGCGATTACGAGTGGCTGCACTGGCGGGGCGTGGCGCTGGCTTATTTCGATGGCCGCAGCTGGTCGAACCTGCGGGACCAATACATTTTGCATCGCCGGGGCGACGGCAATTTTGCCGTTCCAACATTTACGCAGGGAGTCGCGCCCGACTATTTAGCACAAAACGTCTCCGTGGCGATCCGTCGCGGGGAGGCGCCGTCGATCCACTACCGCGTGTTGATGGAGCCGATCGGAACGAACCTATTCTTCCTCGCGCCCTGGGCCCGGAGTGTGGGAGGAGCGTATCGCGCGCTGGCTGTGGACGGTGGAGGTGCGGTTTACAACCTCGATGGCCGGCGTCCAGTGACGCGCTATGAGGCCGATTCCGATGTCAGCGGGCCCCAACCGTCGCAACTGCGGGCCGTCGGACAGAATTATGCTGCGCAGTTCGCGAGGCCGTATCTGCAGTTGCCGGCGATTGATCCGCGGATTCCGCAACTGGCGGCGCAAATCATCGGCTCGGCGGCCAACAACTACGACAAGGCTGCGGCGCTTGAGCGCTACCTGAGAACCCGCTATGGATACACGCTGCAGTTGCCGTCGGCGGTGGAGCAGGATCCTCTGGCCAATTTTCTGTTCGAGCGCAGGCAAGGGCACTGCGAATATTTTGCCGCGTCGATGGCGGTGATGCTGCGGACGCTCGGGATTCCGTCGCGCGTGGTGAACGGCTTTCGCAGCGCCGAATTCAACGACGTCACGGGAAACTACGTGGTGCGGGCGAAAGACGCGCACGCCTGGGTGGAGGCTTACTTTCCCGGCTACGGATGGCAGACTTTCGATCCCACTCCGGTGAGCGCTGGCGGGACGCCGCAAGGCTGGGGACGAGCAATGCTCTACCTGGATGCGGCGGCTTCCTTCTGGCGGGACTGGGTGATCGATTATGACTCCGCACACCAGTCCGTACTGGGGCAATCCGCTCTCATCGAAACTCGAGGGCTGCTGGAACAAGTCCGGATGTGGGGCCGCTTGCGCTACGAGGGAATGGTGGGTTGGGCGCGGCACAGCCAGACGCAGGCGGAACACTCGCCGGGGCGCTGGTTGGGGTTTGGAGCAGGAGCTGCAGCGTTGTTGCTGGTTCTGCTCAACACAAGCCGCATTGTGCGTAGCCTTCGCGGCCACCGGCTGAGGGCGCATCCCGAGCGGTCGCCGGGTCTGGCGGCAGCCCTGTGGTATGAGCGCATGGCTCGCGTGCTGGCGCGCCGGGGAACGCCAAAAGCGAAGACCCAGACGCCGCGGGAGTTTGTGCGCCTCATCCAAGACGAACCGCTACGCGTGCGAGTAGAACAGTTCACCGAAGTCTACGAAGCGGCCAGGTTCGGGAACCTCGCCGAGGATGCGCAGAGGCTGGAAGAGTTGTATGAAGAGGTAGAGCTGGCGGCGCGGAAGTAGAGTGGATTTACGGCCAGTGCGGATTCGCTCCAGTCCCTTGTATCTTGCGTGTACCTTCGCGGCGATGGCGCAGTCTGAGTCGGTAGTTTCCGTTCGTAGGGGTCATCCTAGAGCGAAGCCGCCTTTCAGGCGGAGCGAAGGATCTCACGCGCCGGAACGCTTACACGCGAGATCCCTCGCCCCGCTGGTGAAGGCGCGGGGTTTCGGGATGACGGCTCGGTCCAAACTAAATCCCGCCACTTTTCCCACAGAAATTTCTTGTTTTTTTGTGATATCTGAACTTGGCTCCAGCGACCCTCCTCCGACAATCTGACAGAGTAGGTACCGGATGTTCAAGCCGCGCAGATCCGGACCCCTCGCGGCCCCCGCAACCTCCCCATGCGAGTGAGGGACAGTGGGACATCTGATCAGGGAGTCAGTACGCTACCCTGGATAGCCCAGGGCTGACGCCCCTGTTGGTAGTGATCACTGCCAAGCTTATTGGAAGAACCGAGGCTAAGTGTAAAGATTAAGGGAATAGGCGAGGTAAGTCAGACAGAAGTCAGAAAGAGCTTCACGCAATGGTGGCCCCGCAGGAACCGCCAGCAATAGCCTACCGCTTCAGCGGTGGGAACGCAGCGCTCTGCTTAACTGGTCGCGGTGGAGTTTGTGTCGCAGCTTCTCTTTCGCCCCTTCGGGGCTAGTTCTTATTCCACCTTCGACCCACGGCTTACGCAGTGGGCTGCATTCTTGCGCCGCTTCGCGGCTGAACACTGGCGTCACGGATCCACTTTTCGCATCGCCCTCCAGCTATGACACAGACTCCGGAGGGACGACGGCCGGGGAGTGAACCGGAGATTCCTCTCCCGCCCAGCCTAGAAGTGCCAGATGACGCCGCCGCCTACGAAGAAGTTATGCTGGCGGGTTTTGCCGGTATCTGCGAGGGGCAGGTCGGGCGTGCCGGACCAGAAGTCGCGAACCTGGCCGCGGATGCTGAAGCGACGCCAGAATCTCACGTCCAATCCGAGCCCGGCTTGAAGGACTCCTGAAGTCGTCGACTTACCCGGGTTGGGACCACCGCTATAAATAAGCTGACTGTTCTCGCTGAAAAACCCGACTCCGCCGCCCAAGCTTACCCAGGGAGAAACCCCAGTCCCGGGAAACAGATTCACGCGAACCGACGGCGTGACAAAGATCTGCCTGTAGTCGAT
>JBAVAV010000664.1:0-1971 GCA_049585895.1 Candidatus Sulfotelmatobacter sp.
GCGCAAGCCCGAGCAGCTTCGTGTGCAGCATTTGCCTCGATTGCATGTTCCGGCGTTGTTTGTGCATGGAACTCGGGATCCCTTTGGGTCGGTCGAAGAGATGGAGATGGCGCTGAAGATGATTCCGGCAAAGACGCAAGTGCTGGTCGTAGATGAGGCAGGGCACGATTTGGGATTTAAGGGGAAGTCGATGCGGGATGGCCTGGTTGGGGAAGTTGTGGCTACGTTTGCGGGATTTTTTCAGTGACGAAGGGCACGGACACCCGAGGCCGACACGCGGTTCTTGTTAGTTGACCCAACCGGATTTCGAGCCGCCGTTCTTTTTTTCTTCGTCGGGCGGGATGTAGTTGCCTTGTTCGTCGAAAGTGACGGTGCGGTCGTGCTTGCGCATATAGACTTCAAACTTTCGGGCCGCGCGGCGCCGCTTCCAGCGATAGTAGCCGTTGCGCAGGCCGTAGAAACGCTCTGACATGCCGAGCTTCGGAAGCCCCTTGCGTGATGCGAACTTCACATAGACATAACCGAAAAACAGGCCGCCCAGGTGAGCTACATAAGCGACGTTGCCGCCGCCCTGAATAGCGAATGCCAGGGTCACGACGATCAGAATCGCGACGAAGTACTTGGCTTTGAGCGAGACCGGAAAGGGAATCATCAGGATGTCGTTCTCGCCGAAGACCATTCCGAACGCGATGAGAATGGCAAAGACGCCGCCGGAAGCGCCGACTGTGATGGAGTCGGGTCGGCCCAGCGCATGGGCAAAGGACTACACGATGGTGGTTACCGCCGCACCGACCACGCCGAACGAATACAGCTCCAGAAAGCGCCGCGTGCCCCAGGAACCCTCAAAGGCCGAGCCGAACATCCAGATGCCGATCATGTTTCCAAACCAGTGCCAGAAGCCGGCATGGATGAAGCTGTAGGTCACGAGCTGCCAAATCCATCCGTGCAGAACCACCTGTTGCGGCTGGAGGCTGAGGTAATCGAAAATCCAGCGTACGACATCCGGCAGTGCCATGCTGAAGAGTTCCAGCAGTAAGAACACCGCAGTGTTTGCGGCCAGCAGCCATATCACCGCGCGGGTGAACGGCGGCAGGCTCAACGTCATTTCACGGCTTCGTACCACGCTTGGCTCCAATCCGCAGTCGTATTTACTACTCTCTCATCTTTCAGGCTGTGGCACCACCGGCAAGCTCCTGTGGCCCTTATGATCGACGGCCCGCACGGCGAAGATCACATTATCCTTCGATATGGGCATTGTAGTCAGGGTTACATTTCCCACCGGCTGCGCGTGTTCCCATTCCGGGCTCGTAGTCGCTCGCCACAGCACTTCGTACGATGAACTGCTTGGCGACGCGTCCCAGCTAATGGTCGAGTTGTTTTCCAGTTCCTTGGTCCGTAGGCGAACTTTGGCGGGCGGCGCCGGCGCCGAAGCCAGGGACGCGAGCGTTGCCGCATTTACCCGCGCCACGTTCGCGACGTAGTCGAAATTGACGAACTTGGGCACGTCGCCGTATTCGATGCCATTTTCGGTGCGAACGTTCTGGTGCTGATGGTGATAATCCTCGCGATATTCAGTAAAGCGGACTGCCGCGTAACCCTGCTGGTTAAACGAAATATGATCGCCCCCGCGCAGGTAACGGTCCAGTCGGAACTCCAGCAAGGGCTTGACCCCGGCCTGGTAGGTTCGGCCAACTTCAGCCACGTAGCGTGCGAGCTCGCGAGACGCCGAATCGCTCTCGCCGCCCAGATTGCGAATCTGGCGTAAATCGGCGTCCGTGGCGGCAACCGGCACGCCTTCGGAAAAAACACGCACTACGGCTGGATCCTGCTGGGGATTGCGATCGCCGCCCACGATATCATTGTTCAGCGCCGCTTCGATGTTCCAACCCTGCTCTTTGGCCATCTTGGCGAAATGTGAGCTGCCATCAAGGCCTTGCTCTTCGCCGGCCACGGTCAGAAAAATAATGGTCG
>JBAVAV010000665.1:0-11737 GCA_049585895.1 Candidatus Sulfotelmatobacter sp.
GAGCGGAATGCGATCCATCGGCCATCGGGCGACCATTTGGGATCGATGTCCTGCTCCGACTGCGTGAGTTGTATGAGCGATCCGCCGTTGCTGGCGTCGCGATAGAGCCATAGGTCCTTGCGGAAGATTTGCTGGTCCCAGTCGGCGCGCTCGGTGGCGATGACGACAGAGTTGCCGTCGGGAGAAATCTCGATGGAAGAGAAACTCACGGAGTTAAAGAATTCGTCGAGGGTGAGTTTGGGTTTGCCGTCCGCGAAGGCGAAAGAGGTGGAACAGAGAAATACAAAAAGGGATGACAGGAGCCTGTATGTTTTCATAGGAGCGTCTTGGCAGGAATTTGGTTTATACAACGAGGACTTGGTCGTCGGCAAGAGTAGATTCGTCGGTAGGTCACTTTGCGAATTTTGCGGACCCTTTGCGGACTTTGCGCTTAAGGCTTTTAGAGCTTTTAACCGCAAAGATCGCAAAGAAGATCGCAAAGTTCGCGAAGTCGTGCATGATTTCCTGTGGCGGGCGATGCATCGAGAGCCGAGGACAGGTTTGGTCTTGGCTCCGAGGCGGCGGGCGAGGACGCCACTTCAGCGGGCAGGCTCGGCATTTTTGAGGGCATCGTCGATGGGCTGGCCGGAGCGGAATGGGGTCTGCAGCAGGCGCCAGCCGTCGTCGTAGGAGCGGAAGGCTACGGTGGACCGGTAGCGCAGATCGCCGGAATAAATGGCTGCGCCGACCTCGTTGATGGGAATCCATTTCCAGGTGAACTCGACGTCTGCCGTGGAGCCCTGTTTGCTGATGCCGGTGATCGCGACCAGTTCTCTTCTCACCGCGGGAATGCTGAATGAGGGCTTGCCGGCATCGGTGGACGCCATCAGCGCGCGAAAGGTATCCACGCCCGACGGGGTCAGCGCCAGCTCCCAGCAAGGCGGCTGGACAATTTCGGCGGGACAGCGGGTGTTGGTGGCGGAGAGCCAGCCGCGCTGCAACAGAATCAGAGACTCAGGCAAGAGGTAGTCCTGATTAGAAACCACGCCGGTACGCTGCCAGAACTGCTGCGGAGACTTGAAAGCGGCGGAGTTGGCGATCATGGCCGCGGCCAGGCGGCGGGTAAGGAAATCGCGCGGAGACCATGCCAGCGACGCCAGCAGCAGCAACGCGAGAAGAAGAAATCCAACGGTGAAGAGCGGCAGCTTAGGCGTGCGGCGTGCGGCGGCAGGGACTTGCCTGTCTTTATTTCTATCTCTATCCCTATCTCTATCTCTGTCACGCAATCGCTTTGCCGCGCCGCTCATTGCCGATTGAAGATTGTAACCAAACGGGAGGCGCTACGCGGAACGAAAGGATGAGAGGCGATCTGGCCCTCGAAGTGAGCGGCCCATCGGCCGGGGATCGGCGTGGCGCATCTGCGACAGCTACCCTCAGGAGTCAGGCGGTAGTCCTCAATCAGGTAGCTGTGGCGTTGGATCAGAGTCTCGTCGCAATGCGGACAGCGCGTATCTTCCCAGGGCCCGACCATGCCGGGAAGATTTCCGGCGTAGATGTAGCGGAGGCCGGCCTGGCGGCCGATTTCGACGGCGTGGAGCAGGTCTTCGGCGTTGGTGTCGCGCTGATCATCGTCCTGCATCTTGTAATCGCCGTGGAAAGCGGTCACGTGCCAGGGAATATCGGTCGAGATGCCGGCCAGAAATTCGGTGAGGCGGCGGAGTTCGTCTGGCGCGTCGTTGAAGCCGGGAATCAGCAGGGTCACGATCTCGAGCCATAGTCCCATCTGGTGGATGCGGCGGATGCTGTCGAGAATGGGGCCGATGCGGCCGCCGAGCTCGTGGTAGTGACGATCGTCGAAACTTTTGAGATCGACTTTGTACAGGTCAAGCCAAGGCCGGATGTATTCGAGAACCTGCGGCGTCGCGTTGCCGTTGGAGACGTAGCCGGTGAGAAGTCCCGCGGCTTTGGCTTCTTTGAAGACGGCCACCGCCCATTCGCTGGTGATCAGCGGCTCGTTGTAAGTGCTGACCAAAACTTTGGCGCCTTGGACGAGCGCGTCGCGCACCAGGAATTCGGGGGAAACATCGAGCGGAGGTGAAACGGCGCTGGGATCGCGAAGGGCTTGTGACGTTACCCAATTCTGGCAGTATCCGCAGTGGAGGTCGCAGCCGAGCATGCCAAAGCTATAGGCGAGGCTGCCGGGATAGGCGTGAAAAAACGGCTTCTTTTCGATGGGGTCGCATTGCGTGCCGCCGACGTATCCCCAGGGAACGTAGAGCGTTCCATCGCGGTTGTAGCGAACTTTGCAGACGCCCGGCTGGCCCTCGGGGATGGGGCAACAGTGCCCGCAGGCGAAGCAGCGGACGCGTTTGTTGTCCAACTTTTCGCATAGCGCGGGATCTGCCTCGCGGACGCGTTCGTCGAGGATGCTGCGCAGAGTGGGCACGGGAAGGCCTGTGGCTTCATTCTACCTCGTGGAGTGGAGAGCGGCTTCCGGCTTCGGGCTTCCGGGCTTCCGGCTCTCAAGTTACTAGGCAACAGCGTCCTTGCTAGTGACCTGCCGGGGGCTTGGTGGATGATTCGTGCCGGCTGTACCAATCGGCGGCTTCCCGCTCGATGGCGGCGCGCTGTGAAGATGTCATACGGGAAGCCATCATGGGCGCCAGAGTCTTGCTTCCCTCTTGTCCGGCAGCACGAGCGAGAACGGTCCAGAAGTAAGCCTGGTTCAAGTTTGTGGGCACGCCGCGGCCCACCCAATAGAGTTGGCCAAGCTTGGATTGAGCCGCAACATTGCCGTGCTCGGCCGCGCTGGTAAACCAGCGGGCGGCTTCCTTTTCGTCGCGTATCACTCCATCGCCGGTGGCATAGCGAAGGCCGAGGGCGTTCTCCGCTGCGGCGTCTCCCTGGGCGGCCAGGTGCTGAAGCTGTTCGAGAGTGGCGGTCTCGACGCTCGGGCCGGGCTGCGCCGTCTTCGCGGGAGTGAGAGCGGGAAATGAAGCGAACACGCTGTGTACGGACCGCTGGGTGCGAGCGCGAATCTGCTGGTGGATCCAAGGGGCGAAGACGAAGCCCATCGCCAGAAAAATTGCCGCGGCGGCACAGATCAGAAGAATCAGGAGCGAACGCGGAAGGCGAATTCCGGACGGCCTGTCGTCGTCCACTCCGGGTTCGTCGACTTTGCCGGCTCCGGCTTGGGAAGCGAAGAGAACACTGCCCGGGGAAGGCTGGAACGGAACGGAGGTCGCGGCGCTCGAATCGGGGATTGAAGCGGTGGATGCGGGGATTGAAGCGGTGATTGATGCGGGAGCGGTATGCTCTTCCGAACGTGCCGTGCGGTTCACCGCGGCCAGAACGGCATCCGCCAGGCGCTGCAACACGCCACTGTCGTTGTCGTCGAAGGCGCCCGGTCGCGCGGAAAAAACCTCGATGAGTCCCTTCACTTTCCCGCCTACGCGCAGGGGAGCGGCCAGCATGGAGCGAACTGCCAGCATGCGACAGCTTTCCCTATCGACGCGCGGATCGGTTTCGGTATCATCGCAGCGCAAGATTCGTCCGGTACGGACGCATTCACCGGAGAAGCCCGAACCGGCGTGCAAGGCAGCGCCCACGGGAGGAGCGCTATCTCCGGCGCTAGCCCGGCAGATCAAAGTTTCCGGATCCTGTGTGGCAAGAGCGATAGCTGCCCCGGAGGCCCGCAGAAGGGTTCGCGCCCGCGCAGCAATCAATTTCAGCGCGGCAGCGAGGTCGCTTCCAAGCGCCTCGGCTTCTTTCTGCACGGCAGAAACAGCAGTGAGAGTGTCCGTGTAGTTGGGTCGTGGACTCTCAATCTGGACCTTGAGCGTTGCGGTGCCCGGTGATTCGGCATTGGCGGCCGCGACCATCGAATTAAAGAACAGCCATTCCCGGAGGCGGTGCAAAGAGGAATCCGGCAGATTAGGAAGACTTAAGCCGGCGCGTCCGGTGCCATCGGACCACGCGATCAAGCCGGTAGTGTAAATCTGGCCAGTGTCTCCGGAGAGATCAAGGCATAGCTGAACCGCACGGTTGATTTCCAATTGGGAGCTGCACTGGATGGCGACCCCGCTTTCGCTGATGTCGAGAATCTCGTGCAGATCAAGAACGATGCCCCTGGGGGCGCCGCTGAAGCTGGCGTAGGCAGGAGCATGGACTTTCTGCCGGACGTAGCGTCTACGATTCCTGCGATCGAGGTGAACTTCGGGGACCATAAAACCAATCGGCAAGACTTTGTGTGCTTTTACATATTACGCCGAGACTGTGGAAAAGAAAGCAGGAAGAATCCGAAAGGAGAGCGCAAATCGGGAAGTTTGGGAATCCGGGCCGTTTATTGCTGCGAAACTCCTTGTTGGGAAGGGTTTGTACGTGTATGCAGGAACTTGCAGATGGTCCGAAGTTGTCGCGAACGAAAATCAGAACCGCTGCCGAATTACGCTGCCGGGCTATTGATTTGTTCCGGGTACTGGGTTAGACTCTCAAAACGTTCAAGGCGACTAGATGCTTTTGAACGATGCCTTTTGAAGACGGGGGAAATCATGGAGTGGACAGCACCAGCTTTTCAGGAAGTTTGCTTGAACTGCGAAATTAACTCTTACGCCAGCGCGAAACTTTAACCTCAATCTCCCCTGAAGCCCGCCAACGCTCCGCACGGGTTGGTGCGGACAATCACTGATTAGCACAGCCATTCTAAGAGGATCGGTACGCTTGGTACGCCTAGCCCAGCTTGATAGGGTTATCGGCCGGCGTGCTTACCCGGCTTGCGCGGCGATAAATCCCTGATCTTCTCGATCCGGACGCGGCATAATCTGCACCAGAGGTTGAAGTGTCCGATCCAGCGCATCGGCCAACGCACCAGGAAAGACCGCAGTCAAGAGGTTGATGTCAACCTGCAAATCGCGCTGCGAATAGAGCCGGTGCACCATCAATGAACCCCGGCGCCGATTCGATGCGCTGACCAGATCGAGCGAAAGAGTCCAGGCCGCCAAACCCTCCAGAGATTTCCTCCCACCACTCTTGGTCCAGTGAAAAGAAGCTTCTGCGCGGCGCGACTGAGTGTTCGGCTCCGTATCCGCCAACCAATACTCACCTGGGAAGAGCTTGATCTTCACGTCAATGCCGTCGAAATCATTGGATGAGAAAGCCGCCTGCAGAATGCGGCAGACCTGATCATAGTCTCGAGCCACCTTGAACTCCTGGGTGGCCCGGCGGATGGCCAGATTGTTGACGAATATCTGACGTTGCTCGAGAGTCCGCTGAGCAACGCGAGCCAGTTCGCCGAGTTCGAGATACCCCAACCGCTGGACGCCGATCCAGATACCAGTCCCGAGCACCGCCAGAACCAGACCCAATGAACTGCCCGTCGGCCACAACAGGAACAAGCTAAGAAGCGCAAATACCGCCGAAACTCCGTACAGCACGATCACCACTTGCCGATGCGTCATACCGTGCTGCAGAAGTTTGTGGTGAATGTGCTCGCGGTCCGCAGTGAAAACCGGACGACCACTGATCCAGCGGCGGAGGATGGAGAGGGACGTCTCCAGAATCGGCAGTCCGAAAGAGACCACAGGAATGGCGACGGCAACAATGGTGGGAGCTTTTTGTGCGCCTTCGAGAGCGAGAGCGCTCAAAAGAAAACCTATGAAGAGGCTGCCGGAGTCTCCCAGAAAGATCGTGGCGGGATTGAAGTTGTAGCGCAGGAAACCGAGGATTGCGCCGGCCAGGGCAATGGTCATCACCGTGACCAGGGACTGCCCGTTTAAAAGCGCGACTACAAACGCCACGAGGGTTGAGAACAGAGCCGAGCCTGCGGCCAGACCGTCCAATCCGTCGATAAGATTGAAAGCGTTGGTGATAGCCAGAACCCACACGATCGTAAGAGGCAAGCCTAGAAACCAAGGCAGATGGCGGGCACCGAACAAGACGGGAACATCGAGGATCCGCAGACCGCCCAGAAACAACAGAGTGGCGGCGACAGATTGAACCGCAAACTTGAAGTACGGGCCTGCGGTGTGGAGATCGTCATAGACGCCAAGCGCGAAAACCAGCGAAGCCGGCACCAGGATGGTCAGGAGGGTTCTCAGAGAGAACGCCCCCTTCAAGTGCGGGCTAAACGAAGCGATGGCGGAAGCCGCAACGATGCTTAACGTGAAGGTGATAAAGATGGCAACGCCGCCCATGCGCGGCAGAGGGCCGCTATGCAGGTGCCTCTCGTGAGAAGGAAACGCCACCCATCCATGGGCCGTGGCAGCGTCCCGGACCCAGCGAGTCAGGACGAAAGAGAGCAGCAGCGAAAAGAAGAAGATCGCAAAAAAAGCTACCGTCAACCGGCCTCCCTCGACCCGCGTTTACCGTTTATTGGCGCACGATGGCATTCGTCCCCGTTACAGTATGCGGCAACAAACTACTGGCTGGGAGTTGGTTACAAGGTTCCGTCTGCGTTTGAGAGTTGTTGGGAATTTAACAGGTGGTGCGGAGGCTTTCAATTGCTTCACAGTGAAAATTCTGTGGAAAACGTTGCGATGGAAGTCCTGGCAAGGAAGCAGTCTGGCTTTCGACGCTTTGTCACCGTGCTAAACTCCTTAACGATCTTGCTTCTTCCACAAATATGGGGAGTGTGATGGAGTCCGGGAGATTCACCATTGCCCGCAGCGGTCCCGTTGTGCTGGCTTTTTGTCTTCTGGCCGGAGTGGATTGCAAAAGTTCGGCGCAGCAGGCACCTGCTCCGGCCGAACGTAACACCGCTCAGCTTCCCGCCGAGAAACCGGCTGCACCGCCAGTGAGCGCAGCGCCCACGGACGAAGGCTCGACCAAACCCGCTCAGAACACGCTTTCCGCAGACCCTGGTGTGGGGGACAGTTCGAATCCCGCTGTGCTCAGGCTGAGCGCGGGCGATCTTATTGACGTCGGTGTCTACAACGTTCCGGAGTTGACCACCAAGGCGAGAGTCAGCAACTCGGGAGATGTTTATCTTCCGCTGATTGATTACGTGCATGTTGCCGACCTCACAGTGGATGAAGCGCAGGTTTTGATTCAAAAGCGGCTGGCCGACGGCGGGTTTGTTCGCAGCCCTCATGTCACACTCTTCGTGGACGAATCGAACGCTCAAGGAGTCACGATCCTGGGTGACGTATCGAAGCCCGGCATTTACCCTGTATTGGGAGAACGCAAACTCTACGACCTGCTCTCAGCGGCAGGCGGCTTCACGCCCACGGCTGGACGAAACGTGAGTATTATCCGGCGCGGCGAGAGCCAGCCGATCACGGTGAAGCTGCCCAGAAATCTCGCGGACGACCTGCAAGGGAATGTCGCAATACTTCCGGGAGACACGATTACCGTGCCGCGAGCACCGGTGATTTACGTGGTGGGGGATGTGGGCCATCCCAGCGGGTTGCTGGTGGACAATGGCAACCTGACCGTATTGCAAGCGATCGCTCTGGCGGGAGGAACTAATCGCACCGCCAAGATGAATGGGGTGCGCATCGTGCGCAAGGGTCCGACGGGTATGACCGAAACGCGGGTGCCGCTGAAGAGAATGCTGGAGGCGAAGGCGCCCGACGTCAGCCTCCAGGCCGACGATATTCTGTTTGTGCCGATCAGCGGCGGTAGAGTGCTGGCGGGACGGACCTTCGAAGCGGCTATGTCCGCGGCGACCGCGGTCACCATCTACTCTGTCCACCCTTAACCAAGCCCAGCCTAAGGCTAGGCAGCAACCTGGGAATCAACCGGGTGCGGGAGTTTCAACAGTTCCTCAAGCATGAGGACATACTTCTCTGCTTTGTGACGGCGGGAAAGTTTGCGGATGATGTACTCTCTGCCGTTCCGCCCCAGTTTTCCGCCTTCTTCGCGATTGGACGCCAGACGACAGATAGCGTCCATTAGAGCAGCACAATTGCCGGGTTCGATCGCCACTCCACCTTTCGCTTCTTCCAGAGTGCGGCGGGCGTGGCCATCCACGCCGAGAATCACCGGCCGCGCGCAGGACATGAATTCCAGCATCTTGGTGGGGATGACGGTCTTGAAGAGTTCGGCCTTCTTGAGCAAGACCATGCAGGCATCGGACGCGCAAATGTAGTCTGGAATTCTTGCGCGAGGCTGCTGCGGGATAAATTGCAGGTTGCGCAGACGGCGCGCCTTCGCCAGCGCCATGATGTTTTCCTTCTCAGCGCCTTCTCCCACTATGAGGAAAAGAACCCGGGGATTGCTATCCTGCAATTGCGCGGCGGCAGCGACAATCGTTTCGAGACCGTGCGCCATACCGATCGTACCGATGTAGGAGACCACGAATTTCCCTTCGGCGCCCAATTCCCTTCTGAGATCAGTGGCGGCGTAGGGCGCGAAAAGCTCAGTCTCGACGCCGTTCTCGATGACCGAAAGTTTTTCGCGCGGCACCTGCCGGTGTTCCGCCAGATAGTCCGCGGATGCAGGCGTGACCACAACCACTCGATCGGCATGACGATAGAGGAGACCGGAAATTTTTGTCAGCCCACGATGCAACATCGAATTGCTGGTATCCATGCCCACGGCGGCCAGTGACTCGGGCCAGAGATCGCGCACCTCGAAAACAAAGGGCACGCGCTTCCAACCGGAGAGCCACCAGCCGGACAGTCCGACCAGCAACTGCGGTGAACTGGCAATTACAACGTCAGGCCGGGACAAGAAGAGTCCTGTGCTGGCGGCTGACGCGGAAAACGAACCGTAGTTCAGCATGCGTTCGTGGGCCTTGCGGTTCGGAAAAGGCAAAAGCCAGGTGCGAACCACTTCGACTCCATTTGCTTGTTCGCGAACCACGAGCCGCCGGAACTTGCCGCGATATTCCGCCGGAATAACGCCGGTAGGATGGTTGGGAAACCCAGTGAGCACGGTCACTTCGTGCCCCGCGCTCGCCCAATGCCGCGACAACTCATCCACGCGAGCGGCGGGGGCGCCCATTTCCGGAGGAAAGTATTGCGACACGTAGAGGATCTTCATTAGAGGGTTCAAGCATCCTGCAGAACTTGCTTCATGAAGTCGGCAGCCTCTTGTCTGACTCTAGCCGCTTCGAGGAGCGCTTCGCTTCCGTGGCGAGGCCCGTCCGGTAGACCTCGCTGTCGCGCCCGTGAATCACCAGTTGATCCTGCTCCACAGCGAAACCGTGGTTTTCATCGGTGAGAACCACAGTTACGAAGCGAATCGGCAATCGCCCATGTGCCCGGTAGACCAGCGAGACCGCCGGACGTAGCTCGCCATAAGTCGGAGACTCCCAGCCGAGCAACTGCGTATCTGCGCCCGCGACCTCAGGTGAATTACTCTTCCCTGCCCGGATGATAGAGCCCTCACCGGGCATGCTGGCGAATATGCACCAACGAATTCGCGCGAGCTCTGATGTGAACGTCGCTTGAAATGGCAAATAATAAACGTCGAACGGCAAGTCAGGCACCAGCCAATGCAATCGCGCCTCGTGCTCGCCAGCACCGAGCAGGTCGTCCACAATAACCCAGCCCGCGCCCGACAGCCACTGGACGGCACGGCGGTGCTTGACGCCTGCGCGCCGGTAGCCGTCGTGCTCCCCCTCGAAGCAGTCACGGCAGGACTGATGGTTCGAAGAGTAGGACCGGCCAGACGCCTGCGCCCAGTCCACCCAAAGAAACCGTCCAGCGCGCCGCATCTGATCCCGCCGATCGACCGTCACCGTGTTGTGAACGGCCGTGCGCGACAGGCCATTGTTCCACGGCGGTTCTCCATTGTAGAGATAGGTTCCCGCGTCGCGAGCCAGGTTGATTCCCCGCCACCACAAGTCAACGTGCAGTTGATCCGCTTGAAACGGCCGCCGCGTGTATTGCCCGGCGCGCACCATGGCCCAGGAGATTTCGTCGCCCAAGCGATGGTAGCCGGCCCCCACTGAGGGAACTTGCGGTGACTTGGTCTCGGCTGCGGCCCGGGGCTTGCCGCAAAACCACAGAGCGGCCTCATCCCATGGCCCCGGTTTTAGCGCGGGACGGTCCAAAACAGCAGCCCCTAACTGCAGGAGCGGGCGAAAATCTTCGTACCCTCCAAGCGAGAGCGGGAATATCAAGCTGCCATCATTGGAGCCGTAGTTCGGCGCATTCCCACTCACCGGATCGACCCACAGGCGCATGAAATCGAAAGCGGCTTGTGCGCGCGGGAGAATTTCGCCATGAATCTGCGCGCCGTGTAGTTCGGCAAGCCGAAGCGTCCACAAAAGCAGGTGCAGCACCATGCGCTGATAATTGAAAGAGTGCTGCAGCGAGACTCCTTCGGAAGTGATCTGATCCAAAACCGCTTCACGCAAGAGTCGCGCGCCGATGTTCCTCCACGCGGATGCCTCGCTCAGTTCCGGATAGAGCGTGCCAGCCGTCCACAACCCAACCGCCTCGCTGATCAAGTGATTGCTGCGTTGCGAGCGCGCGTAGCCCAGGGTCTGGGTCGTGCGCCAGGCGTGAGCGGCGATGAGCGAAACCAGTAATGCCACACGCTCTGCCGTCGTCGCGGGCGAATTGACGAATGCATATAGCCCGAACGACCAGGCGAGAATCCGCAACGAGCATTCCTGGCCGCAAATCCACAGCGGCCCTGACACGGGAGGACTGTTCCGCGCCCAATCCTCGATCGCGTTCCAGAAAGCCTGCGGGAAACGTTCATCGCCACTGAGGGCATAAGCTCGCGCGAGTTGGTAGACAAACAAGAACCTGGAAGGCTCGAGGATGAATTTCAGATCGCCATAGGAGTCAGAGGCGAAGCGCATTTGGGTCCACCGTTGTTTTGGGGACACCTGCTGACCGGTGATCGGGTTGCGGAACCATTGCGGCGGAAAATCGCAGGGAAACGACAGCCGTCCGAAGAATGGCAGGGAGCCAGCGAGTATGGCCTCGGCTTCGGCAAGGATCGATTTTTCTCCGGCGACTCCGACTGCATCTCTGACCGCGTTACCTATGGAGCGCGAGTCGGAGAAAAAGAACGCCGGCTTTCCCTGACGGCGGGCTGCGAGCACATCCTCGGGCCGGACATTCGGCGCGATGCGGTGCAGATCCCAGGAACGCCAACCCTCGACCAACTGCAAGCGGCGGGACATTAACCCACTGCCGCGCTGGAGTTCATACTCCAGGCGCAGCATGCCATCCCGCATGCCGAACGTGCGACCGATCTGCAGCGCGGCACCGATCTTACCCATGGGCGCTCACCGCCATAGCCGCGGGCCTGCTGTTATTCAGGCGTTGCGCCGCTTGCCGCTGTAGCCATTCATGCATGACGAAATATTGGCTGTCCTGGTCAGACTCAGGGTCAATCTCAGACTGGGGTTTTGCCAATGCCGCGCCGCGATCCAAGGCGGCAACGACCTCACACATCTTCTCAATTCCGAAGGCAATCAGCCGGTTGCGTAAGTCATCGAGCGATGCGGAGTGGGCGGAGTCGGGGAACTCGCACCGCGTGAGAACCGGGCCGGTGTCGATGCCGGCATCGATGTAGTGGACTGTCACGCCCACTGGAACGTCATTCAGCAGCGACCATTCCGGGCTGCTCATGCCCCGAACCTGGGGCAGCAAACCGAGATGCAGGTTGGTGATCCCGAGACGCGGCACCCGCAGCAACGGCTCACGCAGTATGTTGCCGCCTGTGAATACGATCAAGTCGGGGGACCACTCGTGCAGTTGCGCGATGGAATCGGGCGCGTTCTGGTCCGTGCAGGTGACAATCGGGAAGCCATAGTAGGCCGCAACGTCCCGCAAGCTGCGAAAATTTCCCGTGT
>JBAVAV010000666.1:0-5960 GCA_049585895.1 Candidatus Sulfotelmatobacter sp.
ATGAAAATCTTAAGAAAGATCCGCGGCTCGAGTTGAGCCGCATGGCCGCTCTCCTGGGGGCGGAAGCGAATGCGCAAAACCTGGATCGCGCAGTGACGGCCAGTTCCAGCGAACGCATGAGCGAGATGGAAAGCAAGCAGGCGGGACAGTGGGTGGCCACTCATCGCACGCGCCAAGACAAACCCTTTGTGCGCAAGGGCGGCGCAGGCGACTGGCGCTCGGTGTTGACCGCGCAAACTGTCGCATATATGGAAGCGCGCTGGGGCGTCTTGATGAAGAAGCTGGGATATGAGTTGGCGACCGAAGCATCCGCCTCTGCCGTCGAATTGCAGGCGCGCAAGTGAAGGTCAAAAATTTCTCGGGAGGCCGTCGCCGTCGGCGCGCGTCATGTGAATGCGTAGTTGATTCTCCACAAACGGTTGAAGTTGGTTGCTGAGTCCCTTGCCCGCCGCGAAGATGAAGTTCGATTCCGCCTGAAGGAATCCGCAAGTCGCGAACGCGTGTTGCCACAGACAATGATTTTGATTGGAAACGATTAGATCCACACCAGCCTTAATCAGGGCATCGGTTGCAGCGCGAACTACCGGGACGGTTCCCTCCGGCACAGCCCAGCAATCGATCACGGACCCGACACGCATTTCCCCGAACTTGGAATCTTTGCGGCGCTCGCCGGCAACGGCCCATCCAATCGTCTTTCCATTTCTACTGACTTGCAGCTTGATGAAATGCTTGTTGTCAGGAGGATATAGCAGGTTCAGAACTCGCGAATCGCGCAGGGCCGCAAATGCGCACTGATTCTCGGCCTGATGCCACAGCTCATCTGCCCACTGCGAAAAGCGATTGACCCGCTGCGTTTCGAATGGCTCGACCCGCGGCGAACGGATTGCCTTCATGGCATCATGGGTTAATAGCGCCGCCCGCCCTATCCCTGTCAGCGCGCCCAGGTCCATCAGTAGGCGACGTACCCCGGTGGTTCGCAACGCTTGCATCTCGCGAAGAAAGCGGGACGGCTTCACAACGCGAAAGTAAAATGGAATCGCACAGTGACTCCAGCCTAGCTTGATTAACATTTTGGGCAGCGGACGGTCATAGCCGCCCATTCCCAGGCAATAGAGCAAAGGTGCTCGAGCGATGGCATCCCTCAATAGAAGACTGCCCACGACCGCGTAAGACTTATTAACAATCCCTTCCGATAATGGGTGGTGGTAATACGCAACTGAGCGAACGCTGCCGTCGCCGAAGTAGAAGTCCTGATGCTTCAAAGCATAGCCGCCGCGCACTATGCCGTCTGACAGGGCAACAAAATACTCGTTGTAGAGCGTGCTCTCTGGTATTCTGCGTAACCATTGCGGCGTGGCGCGGCCAAAGAAGACCAGGTCAGGATCGGCTTGCGCGGCTAGCAGGCGCGAGTTAAATTCCCGGACTGCGGTTTCGTGTTCCTCGCGGTAAGGTTCGATCACCAGAGCCATAGTCGGGATTGGATGTTTCGTCGAATCTGAACGAAACTACTCGCGGACACCGAATTCAGCGCAGCGACTGCGTCTTCGCTTCAACCAGCCGTGCCGCCTCCCCTACACTGCGTGCTTGTTCGATCTCTTCCGGCGAGAGCTGGATATGGAATGCTTCTTCCAGCGCAAGAATGAAAGTGAGATGTTGCGTGGAATCCCACGCCTCGACGTTTTCTGGCGATGAGTCGGCGGTGATCTGCTGCGGCGATAGGCCGAAAATGTCTGACGCGATACTTCGAACCTGTTCAAATGTCGTGGTCATACGGCCCCGCTTTTCGCCACAGTCAGTTTCATCCAATCCGGACAAACAATCTTGCCTTTCTGCAGATCAAAGCTCCAAAGAAGCTCTTGCTCTGATTGCGACAGCAACCGGAATCCGTGCTGCTCATAGAAGCTTCGCGCCGGAGCGTTCTTCTTCGTCGGCAGGAAACGCCCGAGCAATCGGGTACAGCCCCGCGCTCGCGCCCGCTCTGCCACGCAAGACAGCAGTGCAGTTTCAACGGAGCGTCCGATTACACGGCAACTCAACAAAAAAGTATCAATATCGCAGTCTGCGTTGTGATCGCGCGTAATTGCGACTCCGACGAGACCGTGATCTCCATACCGGTCGCTCAACCTGATGGCCATTACATCCCAGCCGGAGCGCCCCGCTATTTCCGTAAGCTGCTGTTCGGTGTAGCGTTGCGTCGTCAGATTAAACTGATTCGTTTTCTGTGTAAGCTGGGCGATGCGTGCAAGATTGACTGGCTGCACCGGCACAATCTCGGCTTCCTGCTGTAGAAACCTATAGAAATCTTCTTTGCTGGCGAAGCTCTGCTCGGCCCGGCTTCGTTCCCGTTGATTCGAGTAAAGTTCGGTTCGCTGCCGATCTTCAGCGGAAAGCGTGAGGCGCTCAAAAGCTGGGAAATCGCGCACCGCGTCAGCAAACTGCGCAGGGTCGCCGGGCAATTCGATTACCATCACTTCAGGCAGCTCTGCTCTTACTCGCTCCCGCTCGGTGGGATTGTCATCCATGAAAGCCAGGGCATCAATTCCTATGTTCAGCTCGGTGGCAATATCCCTCAGGTTCGCTGCCTTGTCGTTCCAATTGATGCGCATCGCGGCGAAGTGCGAAGGGCGCAATAACATGCCCGGGTGGTGTTGGAAAACCTCCATCGCGTCTTCCGCGTTGTTCTTGCTGCAGATTGCCAGCAGAACGCCCCTTCGGGCAATGTCGAGCACAGCCCTTTGCAGAGCCAAGTAGGCCGCTCCCGGGTATTCGGACCCAATCTGGATGCCGGCCATCCCATCTTCACCAATCACTCCGCCCCAAAGAGTGTTATCGAGGTCCACGACCAACACCTTGGCGATTTTGCCGGAAAGGGGTGCGAGAAACCGCAACCACTCATGAGCCAGGAGGCCAATATGGCTGGCGGAAACCGGAAGGCGCGTGGTCAGCCACTTATTCTCGTCGCCCCAGGGCAGGCGTCCGTGGCGGGCGACGAGGGCATCATAGTCGAGCACGTACACCCCGCTGAATTCGCTGGCCAGGCGGCGCAACGCACAATTCACCTGTTCCAAGGCTGCGGATTGACCTTCGGTAGCTTGCGCATCCTGCACACCAAAGCTGAGAAAAGCCGGTTTCTCCAAAGAATGCAGAATGAGATTGGCTCGGCTGTAGGCCCGAAATCGCGTGACCCAGTTGCGAAAGCTGCCTACAATCCGGTCCACGGCCTGGGACACGGCGGACGGCTCAAGATCGGCATAGTCGCGCCAGAGATCGGGCGCCAGGTCCCGAGATTGCACCGCAAGGATGGCCGTGTCGGGAGAAAAGCGGTAAAGCGAGCTGTTGGAATCGAGAATCTCTTGAGAGTAGGCATTGAAATCGCCTAGCTGAACGATGAGATCCATTCCACTGGCAAATGCTTCGGCGCGAAGCAGCGCGATAGCGGGCTCCAAAGTGAATGAACGCAAGAGTGCAACCCGATACTGCGTAAACGGAACCTTACCGCGTAGCTGTTCACAGCGGGAAACCACGAAAGCCGCGGCTGCTGTATTTCGCTCCTGGCGCCACAGTTCACGCAGCCGAGAATAGGCGCTTAGCGCCGTGCCCGAATCGATGCTGGAGTCTATCTCTTGGCGCAGTTCGGCCGCGGTGGTCGCTCCACTCATCTTTCAGGTTTCCCGTCTCGAGCTTCCAGGTATTCGATTAAGAGTTTTGTCTTGGTAAAAACCCATGCAATACGACGGCCTCCAAAGGCCACAGCCGGGGCCGGCTGCCGAATCACCAACGCGCCTGTTTCGCGGCTCAGTTGCAGTTGTTCTTCCAAGTCCTTTACTTGATAGCACAAATGGTGCAGACCCCCGCCTCGTTCGAGGAATTTGCCCACCGGAGAATCTTTGCCCGCCGGCTCGACCAACTCGAACAAGGGATTACTGGCGACCTTGCCGCGCAGGAAAGTCACGCGCGCGGCTTGTAAAGGATCCAAAAGGATTTCGCCGTCCCAGTCGGAATCCATGATCGCCGCAAACTGCGGCGCGGCCGTCGTGATGGATGCAACGACGAAGCCTACGTGGTGCAACGTTCCCACCGGTGTCCAGGAAAGCGATACGCCAGCCGTGGCCCGATCTCTCATCTTTTGGCTCATCCCCCACAGATCAAGGCTGTTCTGGCGCAGCTTCTGTGGCGGGAACCGGGTCTGCCAGCTCCAATGCTTCCATGTTGGCAAGCCGTCCCACTGGAGTTTCTATCTTCAGCCAGAGTTTGCTTGAGAGAAACGTGTCGTAAACTACACGCATCCACTCTTCTTGCAATCCCACCCTTCGTTCTGCTTCCGGTGCTGCCAACTCATAGCCGTTTTCCAGCAGACAATCGCCCACGAGCGCCTCGATCCCCGCCACTTCTTCCGCGCGCAGACGCTGTTTCCATCGCTGCACGGGGCTTACCAGTTCTTCACCCGCCATGCCCCGAAACGAAGAATTCGACTCCCGAAGACGCCCCAACGCAGAGCCCTGTATGCGATCAAGGTCGAGGTCGTGGTCCAGAAAAACGCTCAGCCTGGCCAGCGTTTGGCGCGGATTCACAACCAGGTCTTCGTAGCGCACCTCGATGTAATCGTTCGGGAAGGATTGGCCGTTGTTGTGCCCGCGGCGCACCATCCATCGCCAGTATGCCGCCGTAGCCAATAGGCCTCGCCGGGTGCTGCGGTCCCAGGGCAAGGGCTTGAATCCCCCCATTGTTTTTAGCGACAAAGCAATATCGCGTCCGTCGCGAATGATGTGAATGAACAGAGCTTCGGGAATATCCCGCTTTACTCGCGCGACGTGGAGCACGTTATCCGGATCGTAAACCGCCCAGCGCGTGGCGCTCTGCATGCGCGTTATTTCGTTCATCGTGATCCGGATGAAATCGCCACCCGTCCGGCAATCGTCCAGCACCTTTGCCGTAAGCGCTCCGCCATCCAGCCCAGAGCGCCGAAAGCCCTTGCTCTTCAGCCAGACCTCCATCACTTTCCTGCGGTTCTCTCGATTATCCAGTTTCCCGAACCTCGGAATCAGAATCTTGTAAACCGGCAAATAACCGCGATAGACGGCGAACCCTCCGGCCGACAATAGCGTGTCATAGAGGAGATTCGTGCCCGAACGATGGCATCCCATTACAAAAACAGGGCGCCTGCTCCGTTCCACCTCATTCTTCTCATCCGCCGATGCCATTCGTTGCGGTTTCCTCGCACTGCAAAAATGCTACACTCAAAGCCGCATTCTTACTAGAGTACCAGCGCTGCAAGTGAGATAAAGGTGCTTGCGAGTAAGTAGAGGGGTACGGATTATCCAGTCCTTGAATCTCTCGAGCGGCACCGGAAATCTCCGGGAGCGACGAACGATGCTCCAAGGAGGAATGCATGCAACGACCTAGAATAGCCATCTTGATCCCCTGCTATAACGAAGAAAAAACCGTCCAAGACGTGATCCGCGATTTTCGCAGCGAACTTCCCACAGCCGAGATTTATGTGTTCGACAATAACTCTACAGACCGCACCGTCGAACTGGCGCGAGCAGCGGGCGCCAGAGTCGCCCGCGAACGCCGGCAGGGCAAGGGCTACGTCGTGCAATCAATGTTCCGGGAGATTGAAGCGGATATCTATTTGATAGTCGACGGCGATGGAACCTATCCCGCTTCCGAGGCGCACAAGCTGATTCAGCCCATTCTGCTGGGGGAGGCCGACATGGTAGTCGGGTCGCGGTTGATGCGGGTTTCGGAAAGCGAGTTCAGAACCCTTAACCGGGTCGGCAATCAGTTCTTCCTGCACGCCGTCAATGTCATCTTCAAGGTCAAATTGACCGACATCCTCTCCGGTTATCGCGCTTTCAATCGCACATTCGTTAAGAACGTTCCCATTTTCGGTGGGGGGTTCGAAATAGAGGCCGAGTTGACGATGAAGGCGCTAGCGCGGGGCTATCGCATTGTTGAAA
>JBAVAV010000667.1:0-3001 GCA_049585895.1 Candidatus Sulfotelmatobacter sp.
GATCGCGTTTTTCTCTTTGTGCCGCAATACGAACGCTCCAAGGTAGAAGCCCTACTTCCGGGACCACTCCTTGTCGCCAGCGAAGCGTCCGGCAAGGTGATCGTTAGCAACCATCCATAGCGCCGGCGAAGTTGAGGCGCGCGCTACTTTTTTCCGGGGCTTGCATATCCCCTCTCCGCTCTATCGCCGATCGGAAGACGCCTGCCGCAGCGTGATTCGCGTTCCCTTTAGCTCAAAGCGGCCGTCGCGCCAAACATAGCGCAGCTTAAGATAGCTGGCGAACCAGACGGCAAATCCGAGCAAATCGCGCAAGGGATAGACCCACGGCGCGCTCCGTACCTGCGGATCCCGAACCACCGTCCAGCCCACAAACCACGCTTCGATCAGCCGGTTCAATATGGCTGCGCCGAGTAGCAGAGCTCCGAGGCCGGGATGTCCCAGCAATGCGGCGGAGACAAATCCAAGCACGCCGTAGGGCATGGCGAAGATCAGTCCGCTGCCAAGGTGGCCTTTGGGGCGCGAATAGCGCGTGGTTTGCGCCCAGCGCAACTGGTTTTGCCACATGTGGCGGAACGACTTCTGGTTCACCACATGATCGATGATGTGGCCGGAGAGCACGACCCGGTAACCTGCCTTGGCAATCAGGTTGCCGATGGCGAAGTCATAGGCCATGTAGTCCTGCAGCGCGGTATAGCCGCCGATACTCGCCAAGGCATCCTTCCGCACGACGGTCGTCGGCCCCAATCCGAACTTCATGCCTTCGAGCAGATTCGCCACCAGCACTCCCGCCGTCATTTCCACCGACATGCCCATGGCCGTGAGACCGGAAAAGAATCCCGCAACATTCTTGCCGCGATACACGCACGTCACCATGCCTACTTTAGGATCCAGCACGGGCGGCACAATTTCCCGCAGATAGCGCGGAGATACTTCCACGTCGCTGTCCGCGGTAACCAGAATCTCGTGCGCCGCCGCCTCCGCCATGGAATGAAATGCATAGACTACGGGATTGGGCCACGGCCCGCTGGCTACCAGTACGCGGCTGCGGATGCCGGGATAACGCGCGCAAACCTCGCGCACTACATCGAGCGCCGGATCGTCCGCGTTTTCCGCAGCGAACAGAATCTCGAAGCCGGGATAATCCTGCCGGAAGAAGCTTTCGATGTTTTCTTTTAATTGCGCTTCCAAACCGTGGACCGGCTTTAGTACGGAGACCGGAGGCAGATGCGCATCGTCAGGAATAGAACGCATTTGCCGCCGCGCGTCCGCGTGAAATCGAATGACCCCGAAGAGCGCAAGGCCCAGGAATATGGCTGACGACAACGTGCCAAGCACGGCCACGCCCAAAACGAAATATAGAATCAACCCGATCAATCAGTAATTTCCGAAGACCAATGAAAGATGCGGACGAAAAGAGAATACAGCAACTTCACCCGCAATTCTTGGCCGGCATGAAAAACGGTGGTGCGGAGCCGAAAGCGAGCATTTTGCGCCCGCCGCGCCGAGGGCGAGACGCCCTCGGGACAGCCGGCAAGATGCCGGGCGCTACTTACGCGAGGAGCTATTGCTGCTGAGGCGGGGCCTGCTGCTGCCCGGGGCCGGCGCCCGGCTGGCCGGAGTGACGGTTTTGCATCTGTTCCTCGTGCCTGGCCTGCATCTCGTCCCACTTCTTCTGCTGGGTAGAGTCCAGGACGGCGCGAATCTGCGCGTGGGTGCTCTTGTGCATTTCCATCATTTTGGAGTGGCGATCCTGCTGGGAAAGAGACGTATCCTGGCGCAGGCTCTCCATCTGTGAGTGTTCTGACTGAAGAATCTCCTGCACCTTAGTTTGCTGATCGGACGTAAGCTTTAAGTGTCTGGTAAGTTCCTGGGTGCGCTGCGCGGGATCGGGAGGGCTATGGCGCCAGTGGTCATTGTCCTGCGAGGCCGCCGAATGCGGATCGCTGGACGGGCTATCCTGAGCCGAAGCGACCAGTCCGGCGACCGAGATGAGGCCGGCCGCAACAAGTGCCAGCAAGCATTGCTTAAGCATGGAATCTCCTTTTCGAGAACGATCTATCTACCAGTATGAACGGAGTCGTGAACCGGAAGTTTCGCCATCGCACAATCTTTGCATAACTTTACGAAGCGCACGCTCGATTTGAAATTACAAAGAATGCTACGGAAGTTAGGGTTGGGTGCAACGGAGCGCGGTAGCTCCGGGAAGGGACGACGCCGAACTTCTGCGCGATGGCCTGAGGATTCGGAGCCTGTAATTATTCGTGTTTTCTTGGGAGCCTGGATCAGGCTGCGGAAGCTATCGATGCGGGAGAACCAAGGGGTGGAAACAGATCGTTGACACAGGGTTTCGGAACGGATTTGCCCACAAAACAAAACGCCCCAGACTCATTCGAGTCATGGGACGCCTGTTGATCAGCCCTCCCCCAAGTGCTGCTCAAAGACAGCTTAGGCGAAGGCCACGATCCGGTAAATGGCCCGGATGTGCCATCCCCCAGCACGAACAGGCCAAGGCCTCCGGCCGTGCGGAAGTCGGCTTTTGCAAGCCCAGTACATGTAAAACCCTTGCGGTGCCAGGCGATGTCGGTCTGTAGGGACAGCCGAAAGCCGCGCAGAGCACGGGATTCTAGGCCGCTTTCTTCTGGTCTTTCACCTTCGCCCACCGTGCCCGTTGAGCCGCCGCGATCCTGCTCCGCGCCGCTACCGACATTGTTCGCTTAGGTCTCACCGGACCCGCCTGGCCGATCGATTTCTGCTTCGCCCATCTTGCTTTCTGCGCGAGGCTAATCTTCTTGCGAGCAGCCGCCGATAGATTGCGGCCCCCATTGGAAGTCGAGCTTCCCAAAGCCGCGAGCGCGGCACCAAACCGCCGTACTTCCCTCTGTGCTTTCTCTAATTCTTTCTTCAAGTGCCGGACCACTCCAGACAGGTTTCCCATTTGTTCCCCCTCGGCTGAAGATAATAGCAGAGTTCAGTCTCACCTTCACGTGGGACGACGTTTGGT
>JBAVAV010000668.1:0-5205 GCA_049585895.1 Candidatus Sulfotelmatobacter sp.
GCTGAGGATCCTGCGCAAGACAGCCGGGAATGAAGGCCGCAAAACAAACTGTCAGCAACAGGATGCGAACCAAAACCCCAGACTCGAACTTGCCATGCACCATGCGTGCCAGTCCTTCCCTCTTGACCTTAGCACGCAAACACGGTGCTTGCCCTTCGATGCACTCTTGTGGGAGCCGTGTTGCCGGACAAATGTCGAACGCCTCGCACCGGTTTCGTCGTAGCGCTGGCGTCCCGCCGGCTGTCGTGGCGGCGTCCTCGCCGCCACACTTCGCAACGCCCTGCAGCCTGGAAACTAGAGTTGCCCGAGATTTTTCTCGGAGTGTCGATCAGCGGGACATGGATCGAACAAACTTCGTATCAGCTCTCTAGCGTGCCGTAAACCGCCTCATCAACGTGCACTTGACGTGTTGAATTTCTGAGTTCGGGGTTCCATCACGGATTACCAGTACCTACGGCTTACCCGCCGAACCATCTGCCACTTTCTTATAATTGGTGTACTTAATGATCTCCCGAAGATGGATCGCCCCGGCGCGAAACTGCAGAGTGTCGTCGGACCGCGAATATGCCGGAAACCAATAGCGTCCATCCACCTGCTGGCGATACGTCACAAACGTAGGCCGCAGATCCGGCCGCTGATGTTTCTTGACCTGCACCTTTTCCGGACCGCTCTTGCCGCACACTTTCACGATCTGAAAATCCTGGCTGTCCACCCAGATTCGTCCCTGAAAGTAGCGCTTGTTCTCCTTCCTGGGATCGACCCGGAACATGTAGGTATCCAGATCATCCACATGCTGCTTCCCGCCATAAGTCAGGTTGTACTGCGGCAAATCCTCCGTCGTGAGCATAAAAGGCATGAAGATGCGAATGTCGTCCATGTCTTCCTGCGTCAGCGCCGCCCCACGCAGCGTCGACTGCGCCGCATACGTGACCTTCTCCTGTCGTCTTCCTTTCTCGTCGTAGGAGACCGCAGTCACCTCGTGGAACTCGCCATCCACCGACTTTCCGGCAAGAGTCTGCACCAGCGCGTCCTGTGTGTAGGTGTAATGCGTCCGCGCTTCCCTCACCTGCGCCTCAGCCGCGGCAAATTTCTCGACCACATGCTGTGAAGTCATGTCCTTCGGCGGAGTAGGATCCACCGCCCCATTCCCCTCATCGCAATTGGTCTGCGCCAGCGTTCTCGCACAGAAGAGACAAGCGCACAACAGGATGTACGCAGCAGGCCGGACAATCGTAAGCACCGATTTGTGCATCTTCATCGGACGAATCGCCCTCTACGTTGGTCCGGCCAAAGCTGACTCACTGAAGAAGTCGGCCGCGCTCGCAACTCGGCACTCGGTACTCGGCACTCGCAACTCGCTACTCGCAACTCGCTCTACCCTCTTTCGAATGCATGCTTCTTCTCCAACTCGTCCGCAGCCGCGCGCATCGCGCCTTCAAATTCCGCCGCCCGCTCCATCAGCCGCGGAGCCGCTTCCGCCCACTGGCCCTCCACCCGCACCAGCCCATCTCCCACAGGCACTGTTCCCGCAATCTCCACCAAATGCTCAGTAGTAGTCTCGAGGTACTGCGCCTCCGTAGGATCAGCAATCCATACGCGAGTTCCATCCAACCCGGGGGCCCCATTTCTCGCATCTTTTGCGAGAAGTGGGGATTGCGAACCGTCGACCAGCCTCTCTGGAAGAAGCGGGTCCTTTCCCCCGAGCTTCGTCTGCCAATAAATCTTGCGCGCGAGAAACGTAGCAACCACTTCATCCGTCGCCTTCCCGAACACCCACTGCCCACGCTTGAAGTCATAATGCCGGCTGGAAAACGCCACCGGCAGCAGCTTCCCTGACTTCACAAACTCAATCTGCCGCCGATCGACTTCCTTTCGCAGCGCATTGATCACCGGAGCCTCCACATCCTTCGCCTCCAGCGACGGCAGCACCTCCCGCACCGTTGCCGACAAATTCACCGAAACCGCCGCATGCAGCCCCTCGCCATTCTCCAGCCCGATGTCGCCATGCAGCACCCAGAAATCCGCCCCCGACGTCGATTTGTGAAACGGCCACTCCAGCCCAATCGTCAGCGGCAGCCCGCTCAGCGTCACCCAAATCTTCTTCCCGCCGACACCCGCGCCCGCACCACTCTCCACCGCCATGCCAAAATCCTCGACAGGAAGGTTAAGAAAAATGAAACACAAGTATAGGAACAACTCGGAAAGGAAACAAACCACGACTTTCATTCCTCGTCATGATGAGCGCGGGGCCAGCTACGTAGCGAGTGGCAAGTGGAAGGCAGAACGGAATCGCAGCAAGCCCCGGAAGGGGCGGCATTTGTTAGCCCAGGGCGTAAGCCCTGGGGAATGTAGGAACAAAAAGCAAGTCCCGTCAGGGACGGCACGGGTCCTCACCGCGCGCACTCCTCTTTCGGCAGGCGCGGCGAAACATCCACGGGTAAAAATGGTGGGACTCTACCGCCTGCGGAACACCTCAAAAACCAGATTGAACAGTTGAACCAGCGTGATTCCGATAGTCACATACACCGCGATTTCCAGCCTACGCCCCGCTTCCTGCGTCCCGCGCAGCAAACCGGCAATGTCGTCGGTCGCCTGGTGCAAGGTATCGGCCAGTTGCTCGAAGTGTTCCGTCGAGGCCCTCATTTTTTCCGCCACTCGAGACATCGCCACCGACGCCTCCGCCATCTGCTGTCCGTTGCGCAGCTCGAGTTCCACCTTGCAGGCCGCCCACCACGCGCTCCCCGGAGCGCTGTCATACATCCGCTGCCGGATTTCCTCATACGACCGTCCCCGCAACAGCCGCACCAGCGCCTCCACCCGCCCGGCAGGTTTCGCGCCCTTGTTGGACTTCGTCTCCGCTGCTCCCAGATTGTCCGCCCTGGGACCGCCCACTCTTGGACCATCCATTCTTGGATTTTCCATTCTTGGATCGTCCAGTATTAGATCGTCTGTTCGCAGGTCATCCTTTTTTAGATCGCCAGTTGCCAGCTCGTCCGTTTTCAGCCCGTCCGTGAACACAGCCATGTCCCGCAGCCTATCAGTCAATAATTCCAGCGTCCAAATGTCCGAGGTTCACCCCCGCTCTCGCCTTTTCGCTGGAATCCACCTCCAGGGTAACGACGTTACCCCTGCCCGAATAGCCACCCCGCTCCCCCGCCCTTTCGAGACTGGCTGGGTTCTAATGCCTAGCATGCCCATCACGGCAGTCCGCACACAAGGCGAAATTGAGAAGACGAAGGACGACTGCACCGTGAGCGCTGCGGAGATTAGGTTCACTCCACCGACGAATTTCCTTCCCTGACGGAGATGTCATCGAGCCCCAAAGCAGCAGGCGTGTCCGATCCCGTGAACGATAAAACCGTGTGATGTCCCGTGGCCGTCAAGCCAACAAATGTAAGTTTCGTGTAGCCGGCCGTAACCACATTATTGGCACTAAAAAGTCTCACTCCTCCCCATGAAACACTGAATCCATTGGGAGTAAAACCCGAGCCATTGTCTACGGCGATGAGCCAAAAGCTAAGGTCATAGGTGCCTCCGGGGCTGGTGGCAATCGCTTGCGATAATCGTACCCGGAGCTGTTTGCGGGAAGATCTTGGCCCAGGTTCCGCTATGTGCAGGCACTTCATTAATGAAACCACCGAAGCAACTGAGGGGTTCCCCGAAACTGGCGACAATCGCGCTGCACCCTGACGCGGTATTCCAGCCAGTAAAATCGCCGGTCTCGAACCCGCCATTAACAACCAGATTAGACTGAGCCAACAGTGTGCCCTGACAAAGAAAAACGCAACAGGGCAATCAGGGTCATGACCACGAAGGTTGGAACGGATGTGCGCATATTTTTCTCCATTTTGCCAACTCGGCAAGTTTTCTTCCTGACTTCAAGAAAAAACTATTGCACCGTCAGCGCTACCGTCGCCGAGTGTTGCGTCGTCCCCGATGTGCCCGTGATCGTTATCGTGTAACTCCCTGGGGGAGTACCGCCAACACCACCCGAGCCTCCGCCTCCGCCGCTGCTGCTGCAGGCAACTTGCAACATCAGCACCGTGAGAAATAGAGCTCCCATCACCGAAGCTGCGATCTTGTTGCCCCTCAATCCCCGCGAGCGGAACTGGATTCCTATCAATATCCCGAACAGCGGAAGCGAAAACGCATAGAACAAACTAGATTGGCCAAAAGGTACGGCGTGCGCCGAGGTCGGCGCGGTAGTCGTAACCGTCAGAGTTGAGGTGCCGCCGTTGGCGTCCGGCAATGTCACCGAGGACGGTGAGAAGCTGCACGTCGGCAATGGCGCACCGGTGCCTTGCACGGTGCACGTCAACGCAATCGGGCCGTCGAACGTGGGTCCTTCGGGATAAAGGTTCACAACCTCCGTGTCGGTCTTCCCTTGTTGTACAACGATGCTCGAAAAGGTGAGCGAGAACGCGAAATTTGGCAATGTATCGAACTCAGCTGTGACTGTCTGATCTGATGACATCACCAAATCACACCCTGGAGCGAGATTCTGGCCGCACGCGCCTCCCCACCCACCGAAGCCCGAGCCGGAGCCGGCGCTAGCTTGGATGTTGATGCCGGTTCCCGTCGGCAGGCTGACCGTGCAGACGGAGCCGCAATCGATCCCGCCCCCCGAAACCGTCCCTGTCCCTGCTCCGGACTTCGTCACTGTAAATTTGAACATCGGATCCACTCGTGTGGAAACCGTAGCCGTATTGTTCGCCGTGTTCTCATCCGTTTCGTCGGCCATCACGCTCACCGAATTATTCGCCGTTCCGGTCGCCGTTGGAATTACAACGATGGTCAACAGCGCAGCGTCGCCCGACGCCAGCTTGGTGATACTGCACGTCACCACCAGATTGGCCTGCGTGCAAGTTCCCGCGCTGATGCTGGCGGATACAAAACTCACGCCGGAAGGCAGCGTCTCGGTAAGCACGACATTGGTTGCATCCTGGGGACCCTGGTTTTGTAGCGTGACCACGTAGGAAAGCGGTTGGGTCACCGATACCGGCGAGGGACTCGCGCCCACCGTTACTGCCAGGTCCGCTCCGGTTGTGGGAAAGGTATTAATCGCAACACTGATGGTGCCGTCGTTCAAGTTTGCCAGAACCACATCCGGCCGGCCGTCCCCGTTTAGGTCAGCAACGACGAAACTTATTGGCCCAGATCCGGTATCAAAATTCAGCAAGCTTGGCAGGGTTCCGTCCCCCTTTC
>JBAVAV010000669.1:0-1812 GCA_049585895.1 Candidatus Sulfotelmatobacter sp.
ATGCTGTTGGGCAGCGCGGAGCCAGTTGATGCAGTTCCCCTGGTTGACGCACTTATGCGGAAGCCAGAATCACCCAACGTCCTGCTAGCGAAGCTGTCTGAAGTGCTTTATAGCAATCGCTTATCGGCTGAAAAAAAACCACAAACGGCTAAACCTACCAAGACATGGGTTGCCTAAAGAGATGGCACGTCGTAGAAAGTCGCGTGATTACAGGCCGCAATGTGTTCGAGAGAATGTGGGGCACTAGAATGCCGACGAATTTCCGGACACCATACTGTTCACAGCAGACGAAGGAGATCAGGCCGTATCCCGTTCAGAAGGATTGGTCAAACAAGGCGGAAGGATCGGGAGCTTAGGCATGGACCCCACCAGTCCTAACCACCCAGAGTCAAAGCGGAAAGAGCGCAGGCAGCATCTCGACCGAAAGTCGCAGTCGAGGTAGCTGTTACACCCGGAGAGCACCGAACAAACCGGGCCGGGACAGAACGGCAACCTCTTGGAATTGGCCTAGCCAAACCCTTCCGGGCCGCGTGATGGCGGCGTCAGTAGCCCTGTTGTGGTAAACCAAGCGCGCGCCGCGCAGAACCTTCGCGGCTTCCCCGATGATGTCAGGGTTTGCCAGCGGGACAATACGAATACAGTCACGTCCGCGAGCCTTCGGCTTCTTTTCGTGTCAATTCGATGCGGTTTTACGCGGTTGGCCGGATCGCCGGACACTTTTCCGCACAAACGAAGGAGGTGCACCAGTCGACCGGGGGCAGATCCAGTTGGGTTAGTCAGCTACCTGCGGAAAAGGGTGGAATAGTTTGGACGGGAAACGCTGCATTGACTTCAAATGAACCGCTTTAGGCCCAGTTCGAGAGATATCCACAGAATGCATTCGAGGAAAAACCGCAAGCATTGCGATCGTAAATGAGAACCAGTGGGGCTTTCGCCCAGACCGCTGTTGTCATCGCACAATTTCCGGGCTATGGATTGTGAATAGCCCCGCACTCGCCTCAAAACAAAGCACCGAAGATTATCTTGACTGTGGACGAGGAGAACATGTAAACGCTTTGGCCCCGGGGCGCGGTCCCTGTCTGCCCGGACGAGGAATGGTTCCATTGGGATACCAAACCAGGTGGAGGCGTCCAAATGAGATGGCCACTTCGACGGTTGTATCTGACCGAGGAGAACGACGACAGCAATCTTAAGCCACTTGTGGTGGAGGAGTTGCTCCGCCCCGTGCTGGAGCGCGCCTTATTCGCCACCAGGGCCACGGGTGCAGCGATAGCCTGGCGCGAAGGCAGGGAAATGGTTTGCATGGCCGCACGAGGCACCGCTCCCGATCTCGGCATGCGTTTAGATCAACGATTCGGATTTTCCGGAATGTGCTTGCAGAAAGGCCGGATTCTATTCTGCGACGACGCGGAGATGGACCCACGAGTTGATCGGGCGGCCTCCCAGCGGCTTGGCGCCCGATCTATGATCGCGGTGCCTTTGTTTGATGGACGGAAGATTGTTGGCATATTGGAGGTGTTTTCTGGCACCGCCCATGCTTTCGACGACAATGACATTCGCCAATTAAATCTCCTCGCGAAAATGACAGTCGAGGTCATGGCCGATGTGCGATCTGCACGTGCAGCGGGGCCGGCTCCGATATAGTCCGGTTTTATCTGCAGAATGACTGGACTGTTCGGCGGGCCCACGCATACAGCCGGTAGCAAAAATCCCGAGGCAGGATCATTGCCCTGGCGGACTGAAGATCGTGGTTAGGGACACGAAGGCCGGGGATCGGTTTGGGAGAAAACATTTCTCAGCGAATTTTCAAAA
>JBAVAV010000670.1:0-2055 GCA_049585895.1 Candidatus Sulfotelmatobacter sp.
CCATAAGTCCGTATTTCCCGCGCTATAATTTCCAGTTGGCTTCATCTCTCCGTTCGAATCAGGAGCAGTCATGTCCACTCTCACCGAACCGGACGCGCAGACCCGCATTGAGTCCGACAGCATGGGAAAGATCGAAGTCCCGGCCAATGTCTACTGGGGGGCGCAGACGCAGCGCTCGCTGCTGCATTTCAACATTGGGCGCGACACCATGCCGCCGGAGCTGATCCGGGCCTTCGGCATTCTCAAGAAAGCGTGCGCGCTGGTGAATCAGGACCTGGGCAAGCTCCCTGCCGACAAGGCCAAGCTCATCGTGCAGGCGGCGGATGAAGTCATTGCCGGCAAGCTGCATGACCAGTTCCCTCTGCGCATCTGGCAGACGGGCAGCGGCACGCAGACCAACATGAACGTCAACGAGGTCATCTCCAACCGCGCCATCGAAATTGCGGGCGGAGAGGGGCCGGGAAAACCGGGCCGAGAAATGATGGGATCGAAGAAGCCGATTCATCCCAACGACGATGTGAACATGTCGCAGTCGTCGAACGATACGTTTCCCACGGCGATGCACATTGCGGCGGCGGAGCGAGTGAAGAATGCGCTGATCCCGGCCATCAAAACGGTTCACGACGCCATCGCGGCCAAAGCGAAAGAGTTCAACTCCATCGTCAAGATCGGCCGCACCCACTTGCAGGACGCGGTGCCTCTGACATTTGGCCAGGAATTCGGCGGCTGGGCCAGCTTGCTCGGGCGCGATATCAAGCGTCTGGAACAGGTTCTGGATGGACTGTACGATCTGGCGATTGGCGGGACTGCAGTCGGCACGGGGCTGAATGCTCATCCCGAATTCGCCGAGCGCGCTGCCAAGAAGATTGCCGAACTCACGGGACTTCCCTTTCGCTCGCATGGCAACAAGTTCGCCGCGCTCTCGGCGCATGACGAGATTGTGTTCGCGCAGGGTGCGATGGAAACGCTGGCCGCCTCGCTGATGAAGATTTCCAACGACATTCGCTGGCTGGCGTCGGGTCCGCGCTGTGGCTTGGGCGAGCTTTCCATCCCGGAGAACGAGCCTGGGTCGTCGATCATGCCGGGCAAAGTGAATCCAACGCAATGCGAGGCCATGACCATGGTTTGCGTGCAGGTTCACGGCGCAACCGCCGCCGTTGGGTTTGCTGGATCGCAGGGCAACTTTGAGCTCAACGTGTACAAGCCGGTGATCATCTATAACTTTCTGCACTCGGTCACGCTGATCGCCGACGCCTGCCACGGCTACGTGGAATACATGATCAAAGGGATCGAGGTCGATCGCGCCAAGGTGGACTGGTACGTAAAGAACTCCCTGATGCTGGTGACCGCGCTGGCGCCCAAGGTGGGATACGACAAAGCAGCGCAGATCGCCCACACTGCGCATGTAGATCACAGCACCCTGCGCGAAGCCGCGTTGAAACTTGGGCATCTTACGGGCGAGGAATTCGATCAGTTGATGAAGCCGGAGAAGATGACGCGGCCGTAGTGGCTCAATTTGAATCTCTTGGCGTCATCCCGAAACCCGGCGCAGTTCAGCCGGGTGAGGGATCTCCCTTGGACAAACGCATGCGCGGTGAGGGAGATCCTTCGCTCCGCCTGAAAAGCGGCTCCGCTCAGGATGACGCCGCGAAAAGCTTCAAGCCGAGCCACTACCCGCGACCGTGGTTTTCGGTTCCGCAAATAAAGTTTGGGCGTCGTTGCGGCGGGTGTTGGACCGCTCGCGCTTGGGCTGAAAATGCACCCAAAATGGGGCGGTAGCCCCCCTCCCCCCCTTTTTGCAAAATCTCTGGAATCATCGTGTTAGCGGGAAATTCCTCGCAAGATCAGGATTTCAAAGAACTTAGATACTAAGTTCTTAAGAAACAGGAACTTAGCGGCGCAACGATTTGGCTTGTGCCAACCGTCACGGCCTCGACCATGATTGCGCAAGTCATGGGCTGTGCGCAAGGTCAGATGTCACAATGGGCCTGTGGAAATTTCCTTGAGTGGTTGGGAAGCCTCGTGCGCGGTGAACCTGCAATGCGGTGACGGTGC
>JBAVAV010000671.1:0-1798 GCA_049585895.1 Candidatus Sulfotelmatobacter sp.
GGTTTTCGCCTGGGATCAGGCATTGCCTCGGCAACCGGCAAGGCGGAAATCGGGCTCCAGAACGTGCCCTTCGTGCTGGATTCCACCGCCAAGGAAATCTTTTCCCGCGAGAACAAAGTTCTAGGGCAGCTTGAAAAAGACGCGACGCTTCGACCCGGTCCCGGTAAAACAGTTTTGGGGTTTGGGCCGGTTTCCATCGGGATGGGGAGACCTACGCCGGTGGTGGCACTGGGTTGGGCCGGTCGTCCTGGCTACGGCCTCAATGTAAGCGGAGAGGCCGAAGTATCGCATGCATTAGGCCTGGCGCGATTGCTCGGCCTGCCGGTTTTGAAGACTGCCGCCGAAGGCACGGCGCAAATGAATTTGCAGATTGCCGGGGACTGGATGGAGTGGACATCCGGCGGACCAGTGGGTTTTTCTGCGCCGCGAATTACCGGTACCGCGCAGTTGCGCAACGTTCGTGTGGAGATGCGAGGCGTAAGCCGCCCGATCGAGATTTTGTCCGCCGAAATGAAATTTTCTCCAGATCAAGTGCGAGTGGAAAAGCTGACCGCCACCGGTGGCGGTACGCACTGGACGGGGTCTCTGGCCTTGCCGCGCGGCTGCGGCGTGCCCGGAGCTTGCATGGTTTCCTTCAACCTGAATGGCGACGAGATCGATCTCGGCGAGGTCCGCCAGTGGCTGGGTGCAAAGCCAAACCAACGGCCGTGGTATCAGGTGCTCGACACGGCAGCGCCGGCAGCCCCGGCATTTTTCGAGGACCTCAGGGCCTCCGGAAAGATCAGTGCCGTGCGGCTGAGGATTCGCGATACCGTCGCCGGCAGCGTTTCCGCATCGCTTGATCTGGAGCGGAGCAAGCTGAAGATATCCGACCTGCGCGCCGACGTTCTTGGCGGAAAGCATCGCGGCGATTGGCGGGGCGATTTTACGGTCAGTCCTCCGGTCTTCACCGGCAACGGAACGTTTGCGGCGATCTCGCTCGCGCAAGTGGCCAAGACCATGCACGATCACTGGATAGACGGCGTTGTGAGCGGGACTTATCAGGTATCGGCGTCGGGGTCATCCGCCCCCGGGTTCTGGCAGTCAGCCGATGGCACGATCGAGGCTGATATGCGCGATGGACTCTTGCCGCACGTAGCGCTAGCGAATGACTCCGGGCCGTTGCAGGTCGAGCGGTTCGAAGGGCAGGCGCGCCTCCACGATGGAAAAATCGAGATCAAAGAAGCGCGGCTGAGTTCTTCGGGCGGAGTGTTCCGAGTGAGCGGCTCGGCGTCGCTGAGCAGGGAACTCGATCTCAAGCTGGCGCGCAGTCCCTTCATGACCCCGCTCAACGGCGCATCCGGCGGATATACCGTCACGGGAACGTTGGCGCAGCCTCGCGTCTTGCAGGTGCCCGGCACCGAGACGCAGGCGCAACTGAAGCGGTGAGTTAATTAGGGCGCATAGGTTTACGGTGAGAAGCCTGCGCCGCGCAAGACTCTTCCGGGAAGTGCGCCAGACATTTTGCCCTGGTCGATCACCGGGATGCCATTCACGAGAACGTACTGCATTCCTTCTGAGAGCTGATTCGGGTTCTCGAAGGTTGCCAAATCGCGCACGGTTGCGGGATCAAAAATTACCACATCGGCCCACATCCCGGCTTTCAGCACGCCCCGGTCCGTCAGGAGCAGGCGCTGGGCCGGCAGCGCCGAGAACTTGCGAATCGCATCTTCTAGAGTGAGAGTTTTGTCCTCGCGCACATATTTGCGAAGGATACGCGGAAACGTGCCATAGGCGCGGGGGTGCGGATGCTCCTGAC
>JBAVAV010000672.1:0-4607 GCA_049585895.1 Candidatus Sulfotelmatobacter sp.
CGAAGAGCCTCCACAAGTGCATTCAAGGGACCGCGCAGTACCTATCCCAGCGAACTCTGCAGTTTCTTCGACTTCTCTTCCACGCCCGCCGCCAGCTTTTCTTTGTGCGCAACAAGCTTCTTGGCAACCGCAGCATCGCTAAGCCCAATCATCTGCGCAGCAAGAATGCCCGCATTCGTCGCACCCGGCTTGCCAATCGCAACCGTCGCCACAGGAATCCCCGCCGGCATCTGCACGGTGGCGAGAAGAGAATCCATCCCTTGCAGCGATGTCGACGGAATAGGCACGCCAATCACCGGCAGCGTGGTGTGCGCCGCGATGACTCCAGCGAGATGCGCAGCTCCGCCGGCTCCGGCAATGATCACGCAAATCCCACGGTCGCGAGCCTTGCGCGCAAAATCCGCAGTCCGCTCAGGCGAGCGGTGCGCCGAAGTCACATCCATTTCGTATGCGATGCCGAAGTCGTCTAGCGCCTTGCCCGCCTCGCGCATGACCTCAAGGTCGGAATCACTGCCCATCACAATAGAAACCAGTGGTTTGCTCATTCGCTCCTCTTTTGAAAGTCAGCCTTTGATAAGTGTCATCCTGAGCGGAGGTTTTGCTTCGCGAATGCGAAGCAAAACCGCAGTCGAAGGATCCCTTGCATGCCCACGCAACCAGCGGCTCGAAAAGGAATTTCTATTGCCCGGCGTCTGCGCCGGACCAGCAATCACTTCCCCAGCGCCCGCGCCGCAATATCCCTCCGGTAGTGCGCCCCATCAAAACTAATCTTCCCGCAAGCCTCGTAAGCGAGATCTACAGCCGTCCTCAACTCCCCAGCCCGCGCCGTTACCCCAAGCACGCGTCCGCCCGCCGTGTAGTACACCCCATCGCGTTTCGTCGTGCCTGCATGGAACACCTTCACGCCCTCCACCCCGCCGGCCTCCTCAAGTCCATCGATCCGTTTCCCCACAGCATAAGTCTCCGGATATCCTCCCGAAGAAATCACGACGCAAACCGAACCATCTTCCGACCACTTGAAGTCGCCTTCGCTGACCCGGCCTTCAATCGAAGCCTCGATAGCTTCCAGCAAATCGCTTTCCAGCCGCATCAGGATCGGCTGCGTCTCCGGATCGCCGAAGCGGCAATTGAACTCCAGCACCATCGGACCGCGCGCCGTCATCATCAGCCCGCAATAAAGCACGCCTTTGTATTCCGCGCCCTCGGCCTTCATGCCGTCAACCACCGGCTGGGCGATGTGATGCACCAGCCAGTCGCGCATCTGGTCGTCCACGATGCCGGCTGTCGAATAAGCGCCCATTCCGCCGGTGTTGGGTCCGGCGTCGCCATCGCCCACCCGCTTGTGATCCTGCGCCGCCACCAGCGGTGCAACCCGCTCCCCGTCGCTCAGCACGAGAAAAGAAAGCTCCTCCCCCGTGAGGCACTCTTCCAGCACCACGCGCGATCCGGCCTCTCCCACCATTCTTCCGCTAAACATTTCCGCCGCTACACTGGCCGCCTCATCTTTATTCTTGGCGATCACCACGCCTTTGCCCGCAGCCAGCCCGTCGGCCTTCACCACAACCGGCGGATGAAAAAGGTGCAGCGCGGACCGCACCTGCTCGATGGAATCGCAAATCGCGTAAGGCGCGGTAGGAATGTGGTAGCGCTGCAGAAATTCCTTCGCAAAACTCTTGCTCGATTCCAGCTTTGCCGCGGCCTGCGTCGGACCGAACACAGTCCATCCCTGCCGCGTAAACTCGTCCACAACCCCGAGTGTCAGAGGAAGCTCCGGCCCCACCACCGTAAGATCCGGCTTCAACTGCCGCGCCAGTCCGGTGAGCGCATCCAGGCTTCTCAAATCCGCCGGCAGGCACTCAGCCTCCTCCGCAATGCCGCCATTGCCAGGAGCGCAGTACAGCTTCGTGATTCGCGAAGACTGCCGCAGCTTCCAGATCAGCGCGTGCTCGCGCCCGCCACCGCCTAAAACCAATACTTTCATAGTCGGAGAAATTTAAGGTTAGGTGCAGATGAGGAATGCTGTCAAACCGCACTGCGCGTGCTCACCCCTGCAGCCGGCGTCATCCTGAGCGGAGCCGCATTTCAGGCGGAGCGAAGGATCTCGGTTGCATGCGGCTGCCCCTCTAAACGAAATCCAAGCTGTCTCCATCCAGGTTAACCACACTTAACCCGCATCGTATAATCTCCCCAGATGATTACCGTCTCGAAGGAAGACTACCTCAAAGCGATTCTCGAAGCCGAAAGCGAAGGCGAGGCCGTCATCTCAGCGCGCCTGGCCGACTGGCTCAAGGTTTCGCCCCCTGCGGTAACCATGGCGCTGCGGCGCTTGAAGAAAGACGGATTGGTGCGCGTGCACGGCGATGGCCATGTCGGTCTGACCGCGGCGGGGCGGAAGATCGCCCGCCGGCTCACCCTTCGCCATCACTTGATCGAACGCATGCTGGCCGAGCTGTTCGGTCTCGAATGGTGGAAAGTGCACGACGAAGCGGAACGCCTGGAGCACGCGGTCTCGCCCGATTTCGAAGCCAGGTTACTGGCTCGGCTGGGTCGAGGCGGCGCCTGCCCTCACGGAAATCTGAGCGAAATGGAGAGCCCCGCAAGCCGCCGCCGCCGCGGTCTCGTATTGCTGGCCGACGCGCATCCCGGCGCCGCATACTCGGTCAGCGGAATCTACGAGCGCGACCGCCGCCTGCTCGAGTTCCTCGAAGCCCGCAGTATTCGTCCCGGTGCGAAACTGCGTCTGCTCGAACGCAATTATGACCAGACCCTGACGCTTTCCACCGCCACCGGTAAGGTATCGCTGGGCCGGGCCGCGGCCGACCGCGTCTGGGTCTCGCCGGCCGAGAAGCGTGCCGGCCGTCAGTAAGCCGCCAACTCCCCCCGATCTCTGTCATCCTGAGCCGAGCGAAGGACCCCTTGCCGCGGGCGCTATCGTTGGCCCCCGCAAGGCGCTTCTATCACCGCTTGGGTTCCACCCTGTAAATGTAGTTAACCATAGTTTATCTAATAGTGTATACTTACGCTAATCTCTTCCGGCAAGCCGCTCACCGGCAGAGGAGTCAAATACCGCCGAGCATTCCAAACCTGAGCTGATGAAAGCCGCCGCTCCGTACAAACCCGAACCCGTCATCATTACCCACGAAGACGTGGACCGTGCTCACGACCGCGTCCGCGTGTCGGCTGCCCGGGCCCAGCGCGGGTTTTCCTCCAGGATGCGTCTGCTCTGGTTGCTCATCGGTCCAGGAATCCTGGTCATGCTTGGCGAAAACGACGGCCCCAGCATGCTCTCCTATGCTGCCACGGGAGCCCGCTTCGGCGTCGGTTTCTTTTTGCCCTTCGTCGTTCTGACCTTCGTGATGGCCTGCGTGGTGCAGGAAATGACGGTGCGCCTGGGTGCGGCCACTCACCGCGGACACGCGGAACTGATCTTCGATCGCTTTGGCCCCTTCTGGGGATGGTTCTCCATGATCGATCTTATGGTAGGCAACTTTCTCACCCTGGTCACGGAGTTTATCGCCATCCGGGCGGGCCTGGGATTCTTTGGCGTGCCGCCCCTGGTCAGCGTTCTGGGCGCACTGCTGGTTCTCTTCGTCGCCCTCATGACCCATCGCTACTGGACTTGGGAGCGCATTACCCTGGCCGCCGCGGTTTTCAATCTCATCTTCGTCCCCGTCGCGCTGCTGAGCCATCCCCACTGGGCAGACATCAGCCGGGCTCTGGTTACCTGGAAGCCGCTTCCCGGCGGGCTGACTCAAGAGACTGTGTTGATCCTGCTCTCCAACATCGGAGCCACGGTCACGCCCTGGATGTTGTTTTTCCAGCAGAGCGCCATCGCCGACAAAGGTCTTACGACGCACGACATCCGCTACGGACGCATCGACACTATGCTGGGCGCCACTCTAGCTACGCTGGCTGCCCTGGCCACCATCGTCGCCACCGCGCCGCTTTTCGCGCGTGGCATGCCGGTCGCCAACTTTGAAGCCGCCGAATTCGCTCAGGCCCTGCGGCCCTTCGTCGGACACTGGGGGTCCGCCCTTTTTGCCCTCGGCATGTTTGAGGCAGGCATGGTCGCGGCCATCACCATTTCCACGTCCTCGGCCTACGCTTTCGGAGAAGTCGCGCGCCGGCCTCACAGCTTGAATCTCCCTTTCCAGCAAGGCAAGTCGTTTTATCTGGTGCTTCTCCTCGAAGCCGCCGCCGCCGCTGGACTGGTCCTGATCCCCGGCATTCCCCTCGTCTACATCGTGCTGATCGTCAACGTCATCGCCGTGCTCGCCATGCCTCCGGCGCTCCTGTTTCTTTACATGCTGGTCAACGATCGTGAAATCATGGGTGATTTCGTCAGCCCGACCTGGGCCAACGCGCTGGCTCTGCTGGTGGTCGTCATCCTGGTAGCCGCCGGTTTGCTGTTCGGCATCAGCGTAGTCGCGCCGCACGCATTAGCAACCCTTGGAGGCCATTAGTGGACTGCACAAGTAGCGCCGTCCTCCCGGCGGAGTCTGTGTCATCAGTGACGCCAGTGTTCAGCCGCGAAGCGGCGCAAGAATGCAGCCCACAGCCTGCCCTGAGCCTGCCGAAGGGGCGTAAGCCGTGGGTCGAAAGTGGAA
>JBAVAV010000673.1:0-2124 GCA_049585895.1 Candidatus Sulfotelmatobacter sp.
TGAACGAAGACCACTACGGGCTGGAGAAGATCAAGGAACGCATCCTTGAGTTCCTCGCGGTGCGGCAACTGGTAAAGAATCCCAAAGGCTCGATTTTGTGCTTTGTTGGTCCTCCCGGCGTGGGCAAAACTTCGCTGGGCATGTCGATCGCCAAGGCCACGGGGCGTAAGTTCGTCCGCATGTCGTTGGGCGGCGTGCGCGACGAGGCCGAGATTCGCGGCCATCGCCGGACCTACATCGGCGCCCTGCCGGGCCAGATCATCCAGATGATGAAGAAGTCCGGCACCAAGAACCCGGTCTTCATGCTGGACGAAGTGGACAAGATGTCGATGGACTTCCGCGGCGATCCTTCCGCGGCATTGTTGGAAGTGCTCGATCCCGAACAGAATTTCATGTTCGTCGATCACTACCTCGACGTGGAATACGACCTCTCACAGGTCTTTTTTATCGCGACGGCGAACGTCATGCATACCATCCCTCCCGCGTTGCAGGACCGCATGGAGGTGCTGCGGTTGCACGGCTACACCGAGCAGGAAAAGGTGGAGATCGCCAAGCAGTTCCTGGTCAAGAAGCAGATGTTGCAGGCAGGCTTGTCGGAGAAGAACATTAAGTTCAAAGACGAGGCGATCCCGGGGCTGATTCGCTCCTACACGCGCGAAGCCGGGGTTCGGAACCTGGAGCGTGAAATCGGCAACGTCTGCCGCAAAGTGGCGCGCAAAGTGGTAAAGGAAGGCGAGAACTATTCCGTCACCATCACGGGCGAGAATGTCAACGACTTCCTCGGGGTCATCAAGTTCCGCGACACACTGGCGCATGAGAAGAGCGAAGTCGGTCTGGTCACGGGCCTGGCGTGGACCGAAGTCGGCGGCTCGATCCTGAGCACGGAAGCCACCGTGGTCGACGGCAAGGGAAAGTTGACGCTAACCGGCAAGCTGGGCGACGTGATGCAGGAATCGGCGCAGGCGGCCATGTCGTACGTGCGTTCGCGCGCCAGTCGCCTGGGCCTGAACCGCGATTTCTATCGCAACCTTGATCTGCATGTACATGTGCCTGAGGGAGCGATTCCGAAAGATGGACCCTCGGCAGGAATTACCATTGCTACGGCCATCTCAAGTGCGTTGAGCAAAATTCCGGTGCGGCGAGATCTGGCCATGACCGGCGAGATTACCCTGCGTGGCAAGGTTCTGCCCATCGGCGGTCTCAAGGAAAAGCTGCTGGCCGCGCATCGCGCCGGGCTCTTTGAAGTCATCCTGCCCAAGGACAACGAGAAAGATCTGGCTGAAGTTCCCGAGAATCTGCGCAGCGCTATGAAGTTGCATTTCGTCGACACCATGGACCAGGTTTTGCAGATCGCTCTCGAAACTCCGCTGCCAAAGTTTGAAGAGCAAGTCACGCAGCCAATCGCCCCCTTGACCTCCGGTACGGGAGAGAGTCCAGCCACGCATCAGTAGAAGAGTTGCTGTAGGTCCAGATGCAGGGTCTGAAGATGTCCACCTCCAACCAAAGTCAAATTGCTTTTGAAAATGGACCGGAGCCCGCCGAAACAGCTCAAGCCCGGACCACCGGAATCCTCCCTTCGCAGGACATCAGCAACCTGATCGCCCGTGGATGCGTGAGCGCCACACCGGCAATCAATCCCGATCATATTCAGCCGGCGAGTCTTGACCTGCGGCTGGGCGATATGGCGCATCGGGTGCGCGCCAGTTTTCTACCGGGACCCAATAGCACGGTCGAGGCCAAGATCAAGGACCTGCGGATGGCGCGAGTCGATCTGACGGGCGCACCCGTGCTCGAAAAGGATTGCGTTTACATCATCCCTTTACTGGAAGAGTTGAACTTGCCGGAAAATATTTCTGGCAAGGCCAATCCCAAAAGCACGACTGGCCGCCTCGACATTTTCACGCGCCTGATCACCGACTACGGCACCGAGTTCGACCGCGTTCCGCCGGGATACAAGGGCAAACTGTACGCCGAAGTGGTTTCCCGCACATTCACTGTCGCCATTCGAGCCGGGATGAGACTCAGTCAGTTGCGATTTGTGCAAGGGAATCCAGTCTCCGGAGACAGAACCATCCGCGAGTTGAATCAGGAGGAACCACTTGTCTACATGGACGAAGAAGACAG
>JBAVAV010000674.1:0-3395 GCA_049585895.1 Candidatus Sulfotelmatobacter sp.
GAGCACCGCCTGCTGCTTGGCAATCAGCGATTGCACGCCCTGGCGGGCAAAGGCCAGCATCTTGTTAAACTGCTGTTCGTCGAATACCTGATGTTCGGCTGTGGCCTGCACTTCCACCATCTTGTGCCCGGCCGTCATGACGAAGTTCATGTCCACATCGGCGCGCGAATCTTCTTCATAGCAGAGATCGAGCAGAATTTCTCCATCCACAATGCCCACGCTCACCGCGGCCAGAAAATCTTTCAGCGGGACCGAGGTCAGCGTTCCCGCTTCCACCAGTTTCTCCAGCGCCAGTCCCAGCGCCACGAACGCGCCGGTAATTGAGGCGGTGCGCGTGCCACCATCGGCCTGGATCACGTCGCAGTCGATCCAGATGGTGCGTTCGCCCAGCCGCGTCAGATCGGTCACAGCCCGCAGCGAGCGGCCAATCAACCGCTGAATTTCGTGAGTGCGTCCGCTGGGACGTCCCTTCGCCACTTCCCGCGGTGTGCGCGTCAACGTGGCCCGCGGAATCATCGCGTACTCGCTCGAAATCCATCCCTTGCCCGAGTTGCGCATAAACGGCGGCACCGTTTCCTCGATCGAGGCGGTGCAAATCACCCGCGTGTTGCCCAGTTCAATCAGCACGGAGCCTTCGGCCGTTGTGATGAACTCAGGCGTGATCATGACGGGACGGAGTTGGTCGGTAGCGCGATGGTCGGAGCGATAAAACATAAGCCGCGATTGTAAATGATCGCAGTCACCTACAGCCGGATGGAAGCGAGGATGTGGGCGGGACAGTAACAGTGTATTCGAGACCGCCGCCATCTCTCATACGCGCTTTTCCCAAAAACACATTAACGATTGGGGCTTTTCACGAATCAACCAAGCGCCGTACGCGAGCGGAATGCTCAGCGGCTGAGCTGAACCGAAAAGGATTCGCCTTTGTGACCCAAGTCGCCGTGATCTAATAGTATTGACCGAAGTCCGAAGCCTAAAAGCCCAAAGCCGAAGCCCGAAGCCTGAAGCCTGAAGCCCAAAGCCCCGCCTATGCCAACTCTAATCCCGGCCCCTACACGCATCACCTCTGCGGGCAACAAGCCCAAACTGATTGACGAATATATCGGCCGCGTCAACTCTAAAACCTCCGCAGCCAGTGTCGCCCACATGCGCAGTCCCGCGGGATGGATCGAGCCCGGCCAGTCTCCCGAGTTCGACGAGTTCACAATCGTTCTGAAAGGGACGCTGCGGGTAGAACACAAGAACGGCACGCTCGACGTAGCCGCCGGACAAGCCGTGATCGCCCACGCCGGCGAATGGATCCGCTACTCCACTCCCCATGAACCCGGCGCCGAATACATCGCCGTGTGCCTGCCCGCGTTTTCGATGGAAACCGTTCATCGGGACGAATAGAAATCCGGATGACGGGCTTTGGCTAAGTGCTAAGAGCTAACGGTCCGGAGCAGTTCCTACTCCCACTCAATCGTTCCCGGAGGCTTCGACGTAATGTCATACACAACGCGGTTTACGCCCTTCACTTCGTTCACGATTCGGGTGGAGATTTTCTTCAGCACCTCGTGCGGCAGCGGGACCCAGTCGGCGGTCATGCCGTCTTCGGAGCTGACGGCGCGGATTGCGCAGGTATACGCATAAGTTCGCATGTCGCCCATCACGCCCACCGACATCACCGGCAGCAGCACGGCAAACGCCTGCCAGATCTTGGTGTAGAGGCCGGCATTCTTGATTTCTCCGACCACGATGTCGTCGCACTCGCGCAGCAGCGCCAATCGCTCAGGCGTGACTTCTCCCAGCACCCGCACCGCGAGGCCGGGGCCAGGGAAGGGCTGCCGCTGCAGGATTTCGTCCGGCATGCCGAGGTCGCGGCCGATTCTGCGGACTTCGTCCTTGAACAAATCTTTCAACGGCTCGATCAGCTTGAGCTTCATCTTCTCGGGCAAGCCGCCGACGTTATGATGCGACTTGATCACTTGCGACGGCCCGCGTACCGAGCGCGATTCGATTACGTCAGGATAGAGCGTGCCCTGCACCAGCCACTTGACCTTGCCTTCGCTTTTCTCGAGGCGCCGCGCCTCCTTCTCGAAGACTTTGATGAATTCATTGCCGATGATCTTGCGCTTCTTCTCGGGATCGCTCAGGCCCTTGAGCCTGCCCAGAAAACGATCTGTCGCGTCGACCGCGTCAAGACGCAGGCCAAGCTTATTGCGCAGTGTCTGCTGCACTTTTTCGAATTCGTTCTTGCGGAGCACGCCGTTGTTTACGAAGACGCAGGTCAGGCGCGACGCGCCGTTCTTGCCCCGCAGAGCGCGATCGACCAGAACGGCCGCCACCGACGAATCCACGCCACCGGAGAGCGCGCAGATAGCGCGTCCCGCGCCGACCTGCTGCTTGACCTGCTCTACCGTCGAATCGATGAAGTGCTGCGGCGTCCAGCTGGGCTTGGCGCCGCAGATTTTGAAAATGAAATTTTTCAGAATCTCCGTGCCCTGGCGCGTGTGGTGCACCTCAGGATGAAACTGCACTGCGTACCATCGCTTCGCGACATTCTGAATGCCGGCCACCGCGTGCGAAGTCTTCGCCGTCAACTCGAAGCCCGAGGGCAGTTCCAGCGCTTCGTCCCCGTGCGACATCCAGACGGAAAGTTTTCTCGGCAATCCCTGAAACAACATCGAGTTGCAAACCACCTCGACTTCCGCGTGGCCGTATTCACGCTTGTCGGCCGGACGCACCTTGCCGCCCAGGGTGTGCACCATGAATTGCAGTCCGTAGCAGATGCCGAGCACCGGCAGTCCCAACTCGAACAGGCGAGGGTCGGCCGGCGGCGCGTCTTTGTCGTAGACCGACCACGGCGCACCCGAGAGCACGATGCCCACGGGCGCGTAGCTCTTGACTTCGTCGAGCTTGGCCGTGCACGGCAGCACGACGGAAAAAACATTTTGTTCGCGGATACGGCGCGCGATGAGCTGCGTATACTGCGCGCCAAAGTCGAGGATGACGATGGCTTGGGTTTGCAACGATCGCGGAAGCGAAGGGTTAAGTCTGGATTGGGGTTCCACGAATGAGTGTCTCAGATCAGACGCTCCGTGTAAAGACAGAGCTTAGAGACGTCGCTTGCAGCGTCTTGCCGACGCCGGCTGACAGCTTCCTGGGGACGCGTGAGGCGCTGCAAGCGAGACGTAGCAAGCTGTGATCCCTCAACACGTTGTACCGCTGAAAACTGTACGATCTGACGCACCGCTTCTTGCCGAGCGGTGCAAAAGGCGGCGCGATAAGTCCGCGCCTTGGAAATCTTTACAGCCGATTTCCACTTTCGCACCGCTCCTGCTGCGACGGGTTTTGTGAGTCGCCGAAAAGGTTACAACGTCCTGAAAGATCACAGCAAGCTACGTCTCTACGAC
>JBAVAV010000675.1:0-3176 GCA_049585895.1 Candidatus Sulfotelmatobacter sp.
CACTCAAAGTGTAGAAATGGCTTTCACCCGCACCCAGATCGGTATTGCCGCCTGCGCCGGAGCGCTGCTGGTCTTCGTGTTTCTGGGCTACATCTGGTGGCTCAGCGATCAGGGACCGGTGCTGGCCAAGTCCGAAGATCGCGACCCGCTGAGTGGCCTGCCCGTTAGCATCCGGATGAACCCGCTGCGCGACCGGACCATCGAACATAGCGCCAACAAGTTTCTTTATGAGCTGCGCGACGGCCACTGCAACGATCTGCTCTACGGCTGGGAACACGACTACCGAAAAAAATATGCGCACTTCATCTGCGACTCCGAGGCGCAGCACCCGCTGCTGTCCTGGGAGTTGGTCGATTGGGAGAGTGCGCCGCCCCTGACCATCCTTCACTATAGCGGCAAGCGCCGCGATACCCAGGGGCAGGCCGGAACCTACAAAGAACTTTTCACCGTCACCACCGAGAACAAAAGCGGGCAATGGGTTGTGACTAAATACGACGCGATGTATTGAAACCGTCATCGGCCTAAGCAGAAATTCCTTGGATCTTCTCCGTGTCTCCGTGCCTCCGTGGTAAAACTTCCCCATGCCTCAACCGCCAGCCGAGCGCAATCCCTCCGCCGCACGCAACATCTACGCCTTTGGCATCACCTCATTTCTGAACGACACCGCCACCGAAATGGCGTACTGGGTACTGCCCGCATTTCTGGCATCGCTGGGCGCAGGGCCGGCGCAATTAGGATTGATTGAGGGTATTGCGGAAAGTGTCGCATCGTTCGCCAAACTCTTCTCCGGATATTTTACCGACCGCATTGACCGCCGCAAGCCGGTCGTAGTCGCAGGATACTTCGTCGCCAACGCGGTGAAGCCCATCCTGGCAATCGTCACCGCATGGCCGCAAATTTTGCTCATTCGTTTTGCCGACCGCCTCGCCAAAGGCGTGCGCGGCGCGCCGCGCGACGTAATGGTCGCCGAGTCCGTGCCCAAGAACCGGCTGGGATCCGCCTACGGGCTGATTCAGTCGATGGATTCCGCGGGCGCGATTGCCGGACCGCTCGCCGCGCTGGTTCTGATGGCGCGCTTCGGGATGCGAAGCGTGTTCTGGGCAGCGGCGATTCCAGGGACGCTTTGTGTGTTGGTTGCGCTGCTGGGCATCCGCGAAACCCGGCGCGCACACGCGAAAGGCAGCGCGACCCAAGATGGCCCAGCGCAAGACGGCTCAGCGAAGGTGTCCGCGAAACGGAAGCCGGAGGCCGCTTCCTCCACAGAAATTACGCTCCCCGCCAGCTTCTATTTCGTCCTGTTCGCCGTGACTCTATTTTCTCTGGGCAACTCCAGCGACATGTTCCTGGTGATGCGCGCGCACGACATTGGTATCCCGGTAGCCCTGGCACCTCTGCTGGGCTTGGTCTTTAACATTACTTATACGCTCGGCTCCTGGCCCGCCGGATGGTTCAGCGACCGCTTCTCGCGCCGCTGGATCGCCGCCGCTGGCTACCTGATCTTCGCTGCAGTCTATTTCGTTTTCGGACGCGCGCCATCTGCGCTTGCCGTCTGGATCAGCATGGCGGTTTACGGTCTTTACTACGCTCTGACTCAGCCCGTGCTCAAAGCATTAGTGGTCGAAAGCGCCGCCGAGCACATGCGTGGCCGCGCGCTTGGGATTTACTTCTTCGTCACCAGCGTGGCCACCCTAGCCGCCAGCCTGATCACCGGAGAATTGTGGAAGCACTACGGAGCCAGCGTTCCATTCTACTTTTCGGCGGCATTGGCTATGATTTCGGCAGTGTCGCTGCTGGCCGCAAGAAGTGCGCGCTTATAGATCAGCGAACGGGAAGCCTTGCATCGCGCGACGGTTTCCGCCAAAGCCACAGAAACAAAATCCCCTGCATCGCGATGCCGGCGCAAGTGTCGAGAACGACGTCTCGGGGCGTGCCGGTACGCGACGGGATAAAGCTCTGATGCCATTCGTCAAGACTGGCGACGAAGGTCGTCATCAGCACGGCAATGCTGGCCCATCTCATCGACCACAGAGGGTTTCCCTGCGCCGGGAAAGTCTCGCGCCAGGCGCGAAATGCCAGGAGGCTCAAGATGGCATAGCCGACCACATGTCCGCCCTTGCGGATGTAGAAGTGCCAAACCTCGAAGTGAAGAGGGTCGACACGGAAAAGGAAGTGCAGCAGGGGATAGAGAATACGGCTGGTATTGTGGGAAGAGAGCAGGGCGGTCGATTCGATGGCGATGACGATCAGCCACAAGATGGCGGCGATCCATGCTTTGAGAAATTGATTTCGGTTCGTGGTCAAGGAAGGTTTGCGCCCGGTTGTGATCCCGGCGGCTTGTCATCCGGAGCGGAGTCATCGTCCGCGAAACGGGCGATGACGCAGTCGAAGGATCCCTTGTGCTTTGATCGCAGCATCGGCACTGCGGGGAGTTCTGCGGAAACGGCGTTCAGCATGTGCGAATTCCTCTCAAGGTTTCTTGCCGCGAAAGCCGGCAAGCTCAGGGCAGGCTCTTCGACTCCGCTCTGGATGATCAGTGATTACTCCACCGCATAATTCGGGGCCTCGCGCGTAATCATGACATCGTGGACGTGGCTTTCGCGCAAGCCGGCGCCGCTGATGCGCACAAAGCGCGTTTTCTGCAACAGCTCCGGGATCGTGGCGCAACCGCAGTAGCCCATGCCGGATTTCAAGCCGCCTACCATCTGATGCATGATCATCGCCACCGATCCGCGATACGGGACGCGTCCTTCGATGCCTTCCGGAACCAGCTTGCCAAGACGGTTGGGTTCAGCCTCGAGCACAGAAGCGGCCGCAGTCGAGGAATCGCCGTCGCTCTGAAAATAGCGCTCACTCGATCCCGCGGCCATGGCGCCCAGCGATCCCATTCCGCGGTATGCTTTGAACGACCGGCCCTGGTAAAGAATCAACTCGCCGGGGCTTTCGTCGGTGCCGGCGAAGAGTGAACCGATCATCACGGCGCTGGCGCCCGCGGCCAGCGCCTTACTGATGTCTCCCGACTACTTGATGCCCCCATCGGCGATGATGGGAACCCCCGCATCTTTCGTGGCGCGGTAAGCTTCAGCAATCGCCGTGATCTGCGGAACCCCGGCGCCGGTCACTATTCTCGTGGTGCAAATCGAGCCGGGGCCGATGCCGACCTTGATGCCATCGGCGCC
>JBAVAV010000676.1:0-8204 GCA_049585895.1 Candidatus Sulfotelmatobacter sp.
GACCTTCTCCGCGTCAAAGATACTCCCGGAGATCGCGCACTTTCTTGTTCAGCGCGGTGTATTCCTGGTCCAATTCCTGAATCATGACGGTAGCTCAATCCTGGTACGGAATAGGAAACGCGTCAAAAGCGTCCCTGCAGAAATTATCGCACACAGCCACGCGAACCAATCGCCGTGGCCGGTATAAAAAGTGGTTACGGAGGTGAGGGCGTAAGGCGCCCGCAACACTGCACGCTCTTTACGGGGAAGCCGCGCGACCACGCGGCCATAGGGATCAATCGCCGCCGTCACCCCAGTATTGGTCGCGCTTAGGAGCCAGCGATCGTTCTCGATCGCCCGCATACGCGTCTGATTCAGGTGCTGCGCGTAGGCCCCGCTGTCGCCATACCAGCCGTCGTTCGAGATATTCACCAGCACCTGCGCGCCCTCATCGGCAAACTGGAGCACCTCGCCGGGAAAGACCGACTCGTAACAGATGAACGTTCCGAGCTTCATGCCTCCCGCGTCGAGCGGTGTGCGCACTGTCCCTCGCTGGAATTCTCCTACTTCTTTCGTCAACCCTCCCGCAAATCCGAATAGTCGAGGAAACGGCAGATATTCTCCGAATGGAACCAGGTGCACTTTGTCATAGCGGGCGGTCCACTCTCCTGTAGGACCGATCAGCGCGGCCGAATTGAAGACCTGCGAGCCCTGCCCGCCACCGTGCATCGCTGGGATGATTCCAATTGTGCCCGTGACTACCCAAATTCGCCCCGAGCGCGCCATTTCGCTCACGGCGTTGCGAAATAATGGATCGTTGGCGTAGAAAGGCGCCGGCGATTCCGGCCAAACGATCAGATCGACTTTCGTTGCCGCCGTTTGGATTGAAGCCGTCTCGGAACGAGTATCCGCCACAGACTTCACCGTGAGGGTGGTCAGCTCACGAAGAGTGCTCTCGAAATAGTCCCGCGTCCAGTTCGCGTCTACGGGCAGGTTTTGCTGCACCAGCAGAGCGTTCCGGTCCACTGGCAAGGCAGGCAGAGTCACCAAACTCCCGGCTTGCAGCACGGCGGCCGCAGCCACTGAAGCCACGAGCAGCGCACTGCGCTTCTTGCGCGGTACCAGAAAGGCCGCCGCCACCGCTACATTCACCAGCACAATCTCGAACGAGATGCCATAAACCCCGGTCCACGCCGCTATGCGGCACAGGGAAACATTCTCCACCTGGACCGTGCCCAGCAGGTTCCAGGGAAATCCCGTGACGTGATAGCGCGCCAACTCAACAGCGACCCACAGAAATGGCGCCGCCACCAGCGCCCGGCGATGGTCGCGGCCCGGGCCTGCCAACCAGCCCACCAGCCATCCGAACAGGCCGTGATACAGCCCGAGATACAGGCAGAACAGGAAAAGAGCCAACGCCGCGAACGGCGCGCTTAATCCGCCGTAGTTGTGCATCGTGCTGTAGATCCAATAACACGTGCCCGCATACCAAAGAACGCCGCTGGCGTAGGCCAACAGAAATGCCTGGCCCGGTGTCGCGGGCCCAAGATTGACCGAGCCATCGATCTCGAGCTCCCCTACGGTCCGAGCGCGCAACAAGCCCACGATCAAAGGAGCAAATGCGAACCACGAGAGAAGGTAGAGACCCGGGAGTGGAAAAATGACGACTTGCAATACTGCCGAGAGGATCGCTAGGAACCAGGCGCTGGAATGAATTTGCCGCACGGGGAAGGATAACAAACCAGTTCTCAAGTAGCCTCAGGGGCTTAGATTTGTCATTCCGAGCGGGCGTCAGCCCGCGAGGAATCTGCTTTCCCCGCCCGCGCCACAGACCCCCGCACAAACTCCACGATTTGCGCGGTTATATACGGCGGCGGCGCAATGCGGAAGACCGGACGCTCCGCCACTGGCTTCAACGAAACGCTCTGCCACGCCGTTTGTTCTGCCGTTCGCTGATGAAGAATCACCGCATCCGCCCGATCCAGAAACTCCCTTGCGGAACTCTTGAAATCTTCCGTCGCCGGATCCAGCACCGTCAGATACAAATCCGGACGCAGAAATCGCAGGACGCTGTTCGATTCCACGATCACATTGCGCGCCCCCTCGATTCGCGCTCGCATCGCGGGCATGGCCTCGGCCAATCGACCTTGCTCGGTGCGCACCCAAAATGCGCGCGCCGCACCCGCCAACAAAAACCGCGATGTATCGGACTCTCCCGACCGGTCTCGTTCGTCGGAAATCGCCCAACTATGATCTGCCGTGGCGCAGTCGCAGGGCGCGCCGTTTGCAGAACAAACGCCATGTCCATATTGCGTAATTTTCATGGCTGTCCACTGGCACTCGGGCAGCGCCGCAATCAAGCCAGCCACTACGCTGGTCTTGCCCACGCTTCGAGAATGCCCGCCAATCACGACGATGGCCATAATTCGGCTCCCGGCATCCGGCTTCCGGCGGGAGGCTCATTCGAGAGTCTGGAAGCCGGGCGCCGGAAGCCGAGGTCACACTACTTCTTTTCTCCCTTAGACAGTCGCCCCAATGCCGCCAGCTGCTTCAAATACTGCCGCACCGGCTGCGCTGGGGTTCCCCAGAATGCCAAGCCTTTCCCTCGCAGCACTTTATTCGGAAGAATTCCACCTTGCCCACCAAGCATCACGCCTTCCTCGACGCGAGCATGTTCCCCGATTCCCACCTGTCCCCCAAGTACCACGTCCTTTTCGATCACAATGCTGCCTGAAAGCCCGGTCTGCGCGGCGATCATTACATTCTCGCCCAAGCGGCAGTTGTGCCCGATATGCACAAGGTTGTCGAGCTTCGTGCCTCGTCCGATGCGGGTTTCATCGAGCGCTCCGCGGTCGATGGTCGTATTCGCTCCGATCTCCACGTCGTCTTCGATCACCAGCCGCCCTACCTGCGGAAATTTTTCGTAGCGCCCACTTTTCGCGTCGCGGACATAGCCAAATCCATCGCTGCCCAGCACCGCACCCGCATGCACAATAACGCGATCGCCCATCGCGGTCCCCGGATAAATCGTTACATTCGGATAAAGGACGCATTCGTGCCCAATCTTCACACCTGCACCGACAAACACTCCCGCACCGATGCGCGAGTTTTCCCCGATGTCCGCACCACCGCGCACCACCGCGCACTCTTCAACCACCACTCCCGCCGACAGTCTCGCCAACGGATCGACGACGGCTGTGCGGTGCACAATTCCCCGCTCTTTGTGCTGGACAAAGGCCTCGACATGGTCCTGAACAACAGAGTCTTGAGAAAAGGGCTCCTGAAGAAATCGCGCCGCCCGCGCAAACGCCAGCTTGGGATGATCGCTGATCAGCATTGGCTTGCTCGACGAGCCCGCCGCGAACGCTCCGGCAATCACGGCACCTGAGCGCGAACCGAGGGCCGCGGCCAAATGCTTCTCATTCTCCACAAACACGAGGTCTTCCGGCCCCGCCGCTGCGATGCTCGCCACTCCACTCAGTGAAACCCTGCCGTCGCCCTCTTGACGGGCGCCGACGGCCTCACCAATCTCCCGCAGTGAGCGCTTCATAGCCTTCCCTGTATAACAGTAAAGTGGACAAGACGAAAGTCCGGCAGGAGGCCGCCTCGGGCAAAATAAATGTGCGGTACCGTGCAGGAGCGGCGCTTAGCGCCGCGTCAAGAGTTCGGGGAGCTCTTCTAAGTGGTAGTCGTCACGGTGCAAGCTCCGTTGCCTTGACACATGACGAATTCTCCGGAACCGGTGCAGCCCGCGCCGCCGGTCAGGGTCCAGGATCCGGTGATGGTCGGGCCGCTTTCCGTTCCCGATAGAGTAAGCGTATTTCCGGCAGGCGACCCTGATTGCACCACGTATGAAAGCGTACCCGTCACCACGTTGTTCGCGTCGGTGGTCACATCCAGCGTTCCGCTGGCCGACGCCGCGGAAACGAAGCAGCTACCCACCGTGATAAATTCGATTCCGGTAACGCTCAGCGATCCGTCGTCGTTCACCGAGAAGTTCGTAACAAAGCTGAGCGCGGATGCCTCGCCGCTTCCTCCGCTCAACACAGCTTGCCAGGTGCCGCTGGCCGTGGTGGTGGCCGCAGTCGTGCTGCTGTTTTTGCTGCCACAACCGGACAGGGCCAATGCGAGCGCCAGGAATGCCACCAAGAAGAACCGCTCCATGTTGATCCTAGGAAATGGATTGGGGAGCGCTCCCGCGCCGTGATCGCTCCAATATTATGCCACTCCCCGCAGGCCGGCGCGTCCCCTTACGAAACTTTACATCGACCGCCCTCAGGAGGTCACACACCGGAGCAACATCAGCGGCCTGGCCTATCCAGCGGCGGGCGTCATGCTGAAGGTTCCATTCCCGCTGCAACCTGAGCCTGCCCCGGACAACGTCCACGTTCCAGTGATCTGTCCGTTGTTGACCGTTCCGTTCAAGGACAACGTATTCACTTCCGCTCCCGTACTCGTGATGGTGTACTGGAACGCCCCGGACACCTGACCGCTGAAGTTCCCCATGAACATAAACGATCCGCTTTCCGTGGTCGCGGGGAAACCGCACGAGCTATTGTTCAGCGTGAGAATAAAGTTGGTCGATCCCAGCGAGCCGCCGGCATTCACCGTCAGCAAGGTCGTGAAAGCGAACGTCTCAGTCCCTGAACTGTTCAGCGTTGCCGCCCAGTTCCCGTTAATGTTCCCGGTTGCATGCGAATTCGATCCGCACCCAGCCAGCATCATGGTGAGCACCACCAACATTGCACCTACCAGCTTTTTCATGGAGAGACACCTCTTGTCTTCTGATTCTCCTGAAACCCGGCCTTGCCGGAATTGTTGCTGTGGCGACTTAAGTAACTGATTTCGCTGGATGTTTTTCTACGAAGCTGCGTCGCAATGGCCTACAATTTATTCATAGGGCGGAGGTCATGGAGCGCAAAATCTTCTGGATGGTCTTTACAGTGCTCGGCCTGCTGGCGGATTTTCTCCTCCCTATCTGGTGGGGACTTGCCGCCACCGTTCCCATCCTGTTTGTCGCATGGTGGGTCGCCTACCGTAGTGACTGGTTCTAGCATGGAAACATTATTCGCCGCTTAAGAGCGACCCAGCGCAGAGTGATAAACTCGCAGTTGAGTCTGAAGCCGGGATTTCCGCACCACAGAGACGAGCCCACATGCACTGGCAGCCGGTTGTACGATGCAAGAATCCAGATTGTCCCACGCCCTCCCAAACTCGCATTCGTCTTCCCTACGCCGATCCGCCTGCCGCCGCCGGTCCTCAACCCCAGTGGCCGCCCGATGGATGGCAACTGAGAATCATCTGCCGCGACTGCGATCATTGGTACGTTTACCAGAAAGCGGACGTCCAATGGGCAACCGTCACCACTCCCTTCGCGGAGCAGGGTAATCTGCATTTCTGGTGTGTGGAACTGGAGTGCGGAGAACCCGGTTGCCCATCCCGCACGAAGTGGCATGTGCTCGACAACTCCGACATGTCCGAGACCGAAATCAAAGAGTTTGCGCTCCGCGCCGACCCGGTCGTGGTCTGCGAAAACGATCACCCCTTCGCCGTCTCCGGAATTAAGTCCCAATCCGCGCGGAAAGTGTCTTCTGTTTAGTCGCATTCCCCCTGGCTGTTATCTTGAGCGAAGCGACCCTTGCGCGAAGCGCGGTAGTCGCGGAGTCAACGATCCCTGGCCTTCCACGGGCGCATTGGAGTGTCGGTGTTCTCACGATGCGATTGCGCCGCCCGCTCAGCGCGCAAGCCGCTTCCACACTATGGCCAGCAAGAGAACGAAAATACCAATCACGATTGCGACGGCCCGTGCCCGGTTAGCCTTTTCCGTCATGGTTCCTTCCTCTGCTTGCTCAGAACGCCGCAGCTGCGTCTCTTCGCAGACTGTTCTGGACGCAATCAATAACCATCCTACGCCAGGCGCTTCGCTTCAAGTCCGCCAGCGCCTGTTCAATCCAATCTTCCTTTTTCAGCCCCCCAGCTGATCGTTTATGTTGCCGGCGATTTCTGTTTATCTGATCTCTCCCGGGGCGTCAAAGAAAACGCCCCCAGTATGCCCGGGGGCGTCGTTGCTTCCGCTCTCTCTGGTTTTGCGCTCTCTACGCTGTACGTTGTTCTGAAGAGTGTTCAACCGCGCTATTGATGGCGGCCGTTGTGCTTGGCGCGATAGATTTGGCGCGACTCGCGGTTCTGCTGGCGATTGACCTGGGCTTTTTCTTGACCAGTCAGCTTGCCGCCGTTGGCAGCGCGGTCGTTGCGCACTTCGTTGTTGATCTTCGCTTCATTGCTCTCCAGGTGCGAGGCTTCGCCCGCGGTTAGCTGGCCGCTCTTGACGCCCTGCGCTATGCGATCCTGCTGATTTTCGGCGCGCTGGCCGACTTCACTTTTCGACTGGGTAGTTTGCGTGGCCGAGTTGTGCTTGTCCTGGTAAATCTGCCTGGAAAGCTGGTTCTGCTGCTGGGTTAGCGCTGCCTTGTCATTGGCCGTAAGCTTGCCATTATCCAGCTTGCGCATGTCGTGCTCTTCCTGATTCAGTTTCGATTCCTTCTTCTCGAGGTTGGCGGTCTCGCCGGCATTGAGCTGGCCCCTCTTTACCCCATTGGCGATGCGGTCCTGCTGGTTGTCTTTGCGGTGATTGATGGTCTGGCCATTGACCTGGCCGTTGGCGGATGCGTCGGTGTTCTGCGCCACAACGGGCAGCGCGAGAATTGAGAGCGCTGCGCTCAAGAATGCGATCTTCATCTGACTCTTCATAAGAATCTCCTGTGGTTGGTATTGAGTCTTTCTGGACGTCGTGGCCACTTAGAATGAGAAACCCAAAGTGTCAAGAAATGTTGCGCTTAATATCTGGCGTGGCAAGAACAGGTTAGAAGGAGATGCCGCGAACGGGGCGGCATTTGAGCGCAGTTTCCGCCACATTGAAACTTACAGTCCAGCCTCGATGCGCGAGCGCGGATCGAGATAGTCGCGCAAGGCATCGCCGATGAAATTAAACGACAGCACAGCGAGCATCACCGCCAGGGCGGGAAAGAGCACAAGATGGGGCGCGTCGAAGAGGTGGGCACGACCGTCGTTGAGCATAGTGCCCCAACTGGCCGTGGGCGGCGGCACACCCAGTCCGAGAAAACTCATCGTGGCTTCGGCAAGGATGGCTCCCGCCATGCCGATCGCGGCCTGCACGATTACGGGCTGAATGATATTGGGCAGAATGTGACGACCGATGATGCGCAGGTCGCTTGCGCCGAGGGCGCGGGCGGCTTCGACAAATTCCCGCTCGCGGGCGGCGAGGACTTGTCCCCGGACCAGACGCGCATAGCCGACCCATCCTCCAAGCGAGAGCGCGAGGATGAGATTAAAGATGCCGGGGCCGCGGAAGGCGACGAACGCGATAGCGAGAAGAATTCCAGGGAAGGAGAGGAACGCATTCATCAATACGACGTTGACGAAGCGGTCGATGCCTCCGCCATAGTAGCCGGCGATGGAGCCGATGATGAGTCCGAGGGCGAGGGAGAAGAGCACAACGCAACTGCCCACGAGCATCGAGATGCGCGCGCCATAGATAATGCGCGAGAGAATGTCGCGGCCAAGCTCGTCGGTGCCGAACCAGTGCGCGTGCGATGGCGCATCAAGGCGCGACGGCAGATTGATCGAGGCGGGATCTTGCGGCGCGATCCAGGGAGCGAACAGGGCAAAGATCACAAAAACCACGACCAACACGAGGCCGGTTGCCGCCAGCGGATTGTGGCGCGCGTTTCCGGCTACCGAGCGGCGGAACGAGATGGCAGCGGCCGACATGGCTTAACACAATTTTACGTCTAGTTAAGGCGAGCGTGATGTTGCAACTTGAAGTTACCGGCCAGAACTTGAAGCTACTCGATCCGTTCGCGCGCCAGTCGCACCATCTCCACCAGGACCTTTCGAGTTTCGGCTGGATTGCTTACCTCGCGCAGAAATGCAATGCGGGCGCCACGCATGCCATCTGCGGTCTTCAGGCTCACGTGAAAGCCGAGACGATCGACGGCGGTCATCGTCGCTTCCTGGGACTCGATGCGCGCAAATTCCCGGGCCAGCAGGACGAGCGCATCGCTGTGATCGGCGTTCATGTGCTGAATGATTTCGGCGATGGAGTCGGCGAGAGGGTCGGGCTGTGCGCGGTCGTACTCAGAAGCGGATACCCAGCCCATTACTCCGAAGCCGCCAACGTAGTAAACGTCCACCAAGTCCATTCG
>JBAVAV010000677.1:0-2346 GCA_049585895.1 Candidatus Sulfotelmatobacter sp.
CCGGACAGGACTGTCACGGAGGAGTCAATCAAATTGGCGCAACTCCTGGAGAAATACGAACTCGCCCTTTCGGAACTCCCTCCCTCTGGCATTGGGTTTGAGAGATGACTCCGAAGATCCCTGATGCCCGTTGCAAGGCTCGGGCCAAGACCGGCCAGCCTTGCCGAGCCGCCGCCACCACAGGCGGATTATGCTTCTTTCACGCCAATCCCAATAAAGCCTCTGAGCTCGGCCGAATTGGGGGCAGGAGCAAGCGTCCTTCTGCCGTCGAAACTGGCAATCCGCTGCCCAATTTGGACAGCGCGATTGCAGTGCGAGATGCCGTGGCGCAGCTGATCGCGGATGTATATGCGGGCAAGCTTCACCCCAGGGTCGCAGCGAGCCTGGCCCCGCTGATGAACCTGCAACTGCGGGCGATCGAGACCACGGATCTAGAGCAGCGACTCGCGAGGTTGGAGAAGCTGTTAGCTGAGGCCGATAGCGGTCCGGACCGCAAAAGAGGTGCAACGGAGCTTGATTTCGGCGACCTTCCGGTCCCTGAAGTCTGAGTGAAGGTTTTGGAGGTAACTAAGGATGCACAAGCCAAGGCTAACGGGAGCGCGCAAGAACAGACTGTACGTTAGACCCCTCACACACGGAAGCCGTTAGGCGTATGGCTGCTCGGATGGCTGATATTTCAATAAATGATAGCTTGATAGCGCTCAAGCGGTCCAAAGTCGGAAAGCCATAGGAGGTGGAGAGAATCATTTACTTAAAGAGAATGTGACCATAGCCTGCTATATCATTTTCTGGAAACATCGGCGAAGGCTTCTCCCAAGTACCGAGAAAGTACGGCGGCGAGATGTTCGAAATGTGTCGTAATAATTCCTAGGTGATCTCCGGGCACAGTCTCGACCTCGAACTCAGCTGCCAGGTTAGACCAGACTGCCGCAGGGTCAGCAGGGAAGCCAGAGCTGACCTGAGCCCGGACGAAGTTTATTTTGCCGCGGTAAAACCGGGGCTGGTAACGGGTTAAAGCCAGATAGGCGCCGTGACGCACGCGCTGCATCGCCGGGGTGAGCGATACTCCTGCCGGCGGCTGGTAAGGCGCGCTGCCGCCGAGATTTCCAAGAGTGCGCGATCCTCGTCGCGCCTGACGCAGGGTGAGGCGTATGCGCTGTCCCAACGATAAATAACGCATGTGCGGGTATGCGTCCAGCATGGCCAGCAGCGCTACTTTTTCCCCGTTTGCGGACAGTCGTTGGGCTATTTCCAGAACAACCAGGCCACCCAGCGAATACCCCATAAGGACGTAAGGACCGTGGGGCTGCAACTCCTTGATCGCATTGAGATGGAATTGGGCCATATCTTCGATGCGTCCCAGCGGTTCATCCACCCCATCAATGCCCCGCGCTTGCATCCCGTATATTGGATGATCTGATTGGATGTGCCTTACGGGTTGATAGAAATCCATAACGCTGCCACCCAGGCCATGCGCAATAAAAACCGGTGGCTTCTGACTGCCGGCCTTCAGCAGTACGAGTGCCGGGAACCGCGGTGCGATGGGCTGCTCCAGCAATGCAGCCAAAGCTGCGATCGTAGGCGCCTGGTAGATCATGACAGGGGGCAGTTCCCGGCCACACACCTGCGCAATTTCGGTAAATAATTGAAGAGCTTGCGAGGAATCGCCCCCCAGATCAAAAAAATTATCATTGACATGGATGGACGGCAGTTGCAGCACGCGCTGCCAAATCGGGGTAAGGACCTCGATCATTGAGGATGTTACTTCAGACTTCATACTGCACCTGATCGGCGGGAATCAAAGAGATACATCGGATCCAGCTAGATGCTTGAACGCATTTTATCCGAAGATGTTTTGCCCAGAGTGCGGCGGTCATGAGTGTGCGAACGCCCAATAAAGTTCTCGAGCTTTGGTGTAGATGGGGCCGAAGGGGAGAGGGCGATCGCCGATGCGAGTCACCGGAACAACCTTGGAATAGTTTCCCGTCGCGAAAATCTCATCCGCCTTTTCGAACTCCTGGTAAGCGAGAGTTTTCTCGACCACAGTCACGCCAGTCTGACGCAGCAACCCGATTACCCTTTGGCGGGTGATGCCTGCTAGAAAAGTTCCATTCGGGAGCGGCGTAAAAACGGTCCCGTCTTTGGCCATGAAAATATTGGAGGTGGCAAGTTCGGCCACATTGCCCAGCATGTCGCAAACGATCGCATTGTCGAAGCCTCGGGCGTGCGCTTCGAAGAGCGAACGGGCATTGTTGGGATAGAGGCAGCCTGCCTTGGTATCGACCGGCATCGTCTCAAGCGTGGGCCGGCGATAAGGAGACAATGTGATGGAGAAACCCTTGGGTG
>JBAVAV010000678.1:0-3445 GCA_049585895.1 Candidatus Sulfotelmatobacter sp.
GTGGTGTCCTTGCCGCACTGGCAGCAGGTAGCGCGGGTCTCCACGCGCGCGAACTGTTGATGATGAATGGCCGGCACCGCAGTATTGAGCACGGCGCCGCGCTTGGACTTACACGCTTTGCAACGCTTGGGCTCATTCTTGAACTGCTTGTCGAGAAAAAAGAGTTGCTCCCCGGCGGTGAAGATGAAGTCGATCCCGCAGTCGATACACTTCAGTACCTTGTCCTGAAATTCCATTGAGGATGCTCCCTTTTGCCCGTGTTGCGCCCGTCCACTCGCAGGGAAGCGACGTGGCGCGGAGCAAAACAGGTTGTGTACATCCCCCTCAACTGCCCCTGGACTCGGCCCGCCACGCCGCGAAAGGGCGTGGGTAGAACATGACTCATGCCGGACAAGCGGTGGTACTCCCTTGCTGCAACTCCATTTGGTAGGGGCCAGATGGAGCAGACACGCCCCGGGACGGGACGTGTCTTGATGCTTTTTCAAATCTGCTGCTTCAATCCTGTTCCTTACGCGTCTTCTTACGGGCACGCTTGCGAGCTAACGCAGCCTTCACGCGTTTTTTCTCGCCAGGCTTCAGGTAATAGGAGTGACGCTTAACCTCCTTGATGATATCTTCCTGTTGAACTTTGCGCTTGAAGCGGCGCAGTGCATTCTCGAGGGACTCGCCCTCTTGCAGCCGAACTTCTGCCAAACAGACACACCCCCAGACTCGTCCGGTAGGACCGCATAGTTATTACAAGAATTTGACGTTAAGTCAAGGGGGATGCTCTACCGCAAGGGCCTCTTCGGGACAACAGCAGCAGCAGCCCGAGCGCCAATCAGTTGCCCATCTTCTTGATTGCACCCAGAGGCGTCTGCAGGGTTCCGTCGTTGTTGATGTCGAAGCCGTAAGAAAAGGGTGTGAAGGAGCCGGCCTTGTACAGAACAATCTGGCCGCCGCCGGTCCAGCATTCGAACTCCATGGGACCTCCAAGTGCTTCGGTCACCGTCACCTTGCCGGACCGGAAGATAGCCTCCATGCCGCCCATGCCGGAAACGTGCTCCCACCGGCCTTCATATTTGCCGGCGCAGCTGGAGAGTCCGGGCTTGGGCGCTTGCCCCGCCGGACGCGCAGCGCGGGGCGGCGGCGCGGTCGAGGGGCGAAGACTCTCTGCACCCGCCGTCACGGTCCGATCTCCATCCAGGGACACTGTCTGCTCTCCGGGCAACTGAACGGTATACCGGTTTAAGCTCTGGCCAACAATCTCACCTTCCATCCAATGACCACTGACCAGCACCTGCACTTTGTCATGGAGATCCCATTGACCGGCAGCGTGGTCTTCCGCCGTGAGTTTTCCCGCCCGCCGTACTTCCATGGGCCAACTTTTCGAAATCTCAATCCCGTTGTCCAGGCGCACGAAATAAGAATTACCCCTAACCTGAAGGATTTTTGCATCTTGCCAACCAGAGGTGAGAACGCGTACGGTGTCACCCACGTTGAATCCGCCTGCCCCGGGTTGCGGATTAGCCGCCTGCGAATGAACCGCTTGCGAATTGACTGTCTGCGAATTGGCCGTGGCTGCAGATGAGGAAGCATTGCCGCCAGCACCTGCGCGCGCCCTAAGCGGAGCGGGCGCGGGAATCTCGCCGCGGTGAGGGTCGGCCTGGGCTTCGGCTGGAGTTTGCGCGTGGCATTTCGCGGGGAGCAAGACAGTCAGTTGTACGCGCAGTGCCTGGCCGCGCTGGTACGCCTGCCCGTTCTTGTAGTTCTGATAATCGCAGGCGCTCGTGGTGTTGTCGCACGAGAAGACTTTGAAGCTTTGGCCGTCCGCGCACACGTAAACAACGTTCGTTTGCAGCGCCGGTGTCTGCGCGAACGCACTGGCCATGGGGAGAGTCCAAAGCAGACTTATTAACAGGGATGTGCGCATCTGAGCTAGCTCGGTTCCCATCGGTCAGGGCGCGGAGGTAAGTAACCCCGCGGCCACGAAAACACTTTCGGCGGAAGGGTATCACAAAAGGGCGCAGACTCGGGGTGAGTGGCCACCCGAGGCCACAGCCCCGGCTGTGGCCCGGGAACTCGGTTTCTCTCTCCGGGGGCGCTTATGCTTTCTGGGCTTCGCGTTTGAGGGCGCGCTCCAGGGTGTGGTCGAGGGCGGCTTTGGCTCGTTCGTATTCTGACGGCGAGATTTTATTTTGCTTGCGGTCGACTTCGAGCTGGAAGAGTTCTTCCTTCAGGCCTTCGAGGAGCATGGAGGATCGAGAAGACGACGGCGCTGCGCTGCGACGCAGGTTGGCCGGCGGAGCGTCGGCAAACTGCGAGTCATTTTCCTGGTAGTCGGCGTCGCGGAAGTTGGGGTCGCTCTCGTCGCTGAGACTGGAGTTGACTGCGCCCTTCGAGCGAATTGCCGCGCGATGCGCGGACTGCTGCCTTGAGGCTACGAAAATGCCGCCCGCAACCAGCACAGCGGCGAAGCCGCCGAGGATGTACCAGCGATATTTCTGCAGAGGGTCGGGAGCGTCGATGGGCGGGCCTAATCCGCCTCCGGGACGGGCGCCGTTGTCGGGCGGGGCGGTTTGCGCGCTCTCGCCCGGCGCGCCGCCGCCTTCCTGGCGCTCGTTCAACAGGCCTTCGCCGGAGACTCGGAAGGCCAGGTTCTGGCCCAAAGCGGTATTGGACGCGACTTGCATGTTGGCGTCGGGCTGGGGGGGATAGCTCATTAACTTGAAAGCCGAAGTTGCGGCGGCGAATTGCATCGTCTTGGGAAGCATCACCGCAAAATGTTCCAGGGGATACAGCGACTTCGGATCAAGATTGGCGCTTCCGGTGTAGGGAAGCAGATAGCCCACCTCAAACCGCGTGAATCCCGGGCGCAGAGGGAAGACGAAAGAATAGCGGTTTTTCTCACCCTCGGGGACAGGAGCAGACTTCAGGGGGTTGCCATTTTCGGTTGTGGCAGTCGCTGAGTCTTCAACAATATGCGCCCCCTCAGGAAGGTAGAACTCAAGGTTGCGTTCATTCATCTGAGTGCGCGGCGGGCTGGACGTATTCTGCACGTCAATTTCGCGGAGCACCTCGATCTGTCCCTGTGTTGCCTGCATGCGCATGATGTCGACCACGACGTTGATGCCCTTATCTAATTTCTTGGCGACGTCATAGACTTCGATCTCGACCGAAGTGGTTCCGGGAGGAGCCATGCGGTGGTAAGTGACTTCCTGATGGATGACGCGTACCAGATGGGGTGATGGGGCATCGTCGAGGGAGAAGCTGAACTTGCCCTTGGAATCTGCCTTGGTGCGGCCGGCTTCTTCCATGCCCTGACCGAGTTTGAGGAGAACGACTTCATCGCCGGCGGCGGGTTTGCCGGTGGTGGCGTTCTTGACGGTGCCGGTCAGGGTTGAAGCGGCGGCGGCGAAGGTGGAGAGCAGGAGGATTGCGGCGGTTGTCGTGAACGCTCTTGCGC
>JBAVAV010000679.1:0-3703 GCA_049585895.1 Candidatus Sulfotelmatobacter sp.
CCAAGGTGGCGGTGGCCAGGAAGCTGGCCACGCGGTTGTACCTGATGTTGCGCGAAGATTGGACCTACGCGCAACTGTGTCAGGCCGTCATGCAGGTGAGCCCGAGTCATTCCGTGGCCGGCGAGTAAGAGCCGAGGCTTTGAGTGGGCAGCCTGCCTCCCTGAAGAGTCAGGGAGATCGAAGTGAGTAATCGTGGGTGCAAGTCCCGAAGAGATGGATGGTGGGACCTGAGGGTTCCGCTGCAAGATTAAAGAGAGTGACGAGCTTGGTCTGGACATCAAAAGCGTTCTGCTAGAGCGAAATGGCGCATCTCTTGGCGTCCACGCCGGAGTGTTGCCACAAAACGCTTGACAGCGTGCAGCGTCGTTAGAGACGGGATGACGCCTCTTAGGAGAATGAATTTCAAACTGAGCCACTGCCAGCGAATCAGATAACCTTGAGACAGTAGCCTTTCAGTGCTAGTCTTCGGTCAGGCTGGCTCCCGAACTGCACGGCAGGTGAAGCGGTTCACTCGCGGGGCCTTACTCATCAATGACATGAAGCTGAATATCGCCGTAAACGGACAGTTCGGCGATGCAGTAGTGCAGTTTGAATTACGCATTAGGCCGGTTAAGCGGGAGATCCTTCGCTACGCCGAAAAACGGCTACGCTCAGGATGACAAAAGTCGTGTAAAGGACAAACTGCACCACTACCTTCGGCTACGGCGAAGAGCATTCGCCGGTAGCTCAAACTTTTTCGTGTGTCGTATCGTCTAAGCAGAAGGCGGTTTTATCGCCGGACTTCCGAGGCAACGTCCGAGTCAACCCAGTGGCCATAAAGATCAAGATCCCGAAAAGCGCGGGGCACGGCGGCAGAGGACGCCGTGACATCTGGCGCGATCCTGTAGTCAGGGCCGGGCTGCTGGCTTTTCTCGTGATCGCAATCGCGGTCGGGGGATCGTTTTCCTACTTCTACATCAAGTACGACCGTATCATTGCCCGCCGCTTCAGCACCTCGGTGTTCAGCAATTCGGCGAAGATCTACGCCATACCGCGAAGCGTCCACGACGGCGACAAGATCGATGGCAAGGGGATCGCAGCGTTGTTGCGGCGGGCCGGGTATTCGGAGAAAGAAGGGGACTCGCAACTCGGCAGCTATAAGCTGCTGCGCGATGGAATTCAGATCATGCCGGGGCCGGAATCCTACCACAGCCCGGAAGCGGCGCTGATTACCATTCATGACGGCCGGGTCGAGCGCATCGCGAGCAAGGGCAACGATCTCTCCGCCTACGAACTGGAGCCGCAACTCATCACCGCGTTGTTTGACTCTGAGCAACGCTCCAAGCGCGAACTGTTGAAGTACAACGACATCCCTAAAGTGATGCTCGATGCGGTGCTGGCCATCGAGGACCGGCGCTTTTTTGAACACGGCGGCGTGAATTTCCTGCGCATGTTTGAAGCGGTATGGATTGACCTGACGCGGCAGCGGCACGAGCAGGGCGGATCGACCATCACCATGCAGCTTTCGCGCGGCTTCTTCCTCACGCCGGAGAAGACCGTGAAACGCAAATTGGTGGAAATGCTGATTGCCGAGGAACTGGAAGAAAAGTTCAACAAGCAGCAGATCTTCGAGTTCTATGCCAACTGGGTGAACCTGGGGCAGAGAGGGTCGTTTGCCATCAGCGGCTTCGCGGAAGCGTCGCGGGCATATTTCAATCGGGATTTGAAAGACATCACGCTGCCCGAGGCCGCGCTGCTGGCCGGAATCATTCAAGGGCCGAGCCGGCTCTCGCCCTACCGCCATCCCGAGCGGGCACTGGAGCGGCGCAACCTGGTGCTGGACTCCATGGTGGAGACGCATGCCATCACCCGCGAGCAGGCGGAAAAGGCAAAAGCCGCGCCGCTGAAGCTGGCGGCGCCGAATGTAGAGGCCAGCGACGCTCCCTATTTCGTGGACATGGTGCGCGATACCCTGATCAACAAGTTTTCGGAACATGATCTGAACGACCAGTCCTACCGCATCTATACGACGCTTGACCCCGATTTACAGAAGGCGGCAGCACAGGCCGTCGAGATGGGCATCAAGCTGGTAGACGATCAGGTCACCAAACTGCGCAGCAAGCGGGTGAAGGTGGGAAAGAAAGTGGAGACTCGCGTCGCGGCCGGTCCGCAGGCGCAGGTGGCGCTGGTGGCGCTCGATCCTCATACAGGTGCGGTGCTGGCTTTGGTGGGAGGGCGGGATTACGGATTCAGCCAGCTGGATCACGCGCTCTCCCGGCGCCCAACGGGCTCGATTTTCAAGCCCTTCGTCTACGCCGCCGCCATGAACACCGCGCTCGATGGTTCGCAAACCGTGATTACTCCGGCCTCGATCGTCAGCGATGCGCCCACGAGCTTTGCCTATGGCGATCAGATCTACGAGCCGCGCAACTACAAAGAGGAATATCACGGAGACGTGACGCTGCGTTACGCGCTGGCCATGTCGTTGAACAATGCCACCGTGAAAGTGGCGGAAGAAGTGGGCTACGACAAAGTCGCGGATCTGGCAAAGTCCGCGGGGATCACTTCGGTCAAGGCGACGCCGGCCATGGCGCTAGGCTCGTATGACGCTCCTCCGCTGGATATGGCGGGCGCCTACACGGCCTTCGCCAACAATGGGGTCCGGCTTTCGCCGATCCTGGTGAATTCTGTGCGCAACATCAAGGGCGACGTAATCGCGAATTTCTATACCGCCCAGCGTGCGGTGATGTATCCGCGGATTGCCTACATCATGACCAACATGATGGAAGGGGTCATCAACTACGGGCTGGGCTATACGGCGGTACGCCTGCGGGGATTCATGGCTCCCGCGGCAGGCAAGACCGGGAGCTCGCATGACGGCTGGTTCGCGGGGTACACCTCGAACCTGTTATGCGTAGTGTGGGTGGGCTACGACGATTACAGCGATCTGCGGCTGAGCGGCGCGCAAACGGCGGCTCCCATCTGGACGGAGTTCATGAAGAAGGCCGCGTTGCTGCCGCAGTATTCCGATATGAAGGAATTTTCGCAGCCAACGGGTGTCGTGGACGTGCAACTGGATAAAGCGACCAACCGGCTGGCGACTCCGACCTGCCCCGACGATTATGTGGCGGCGTTTGTGGCCGGCACCGAGCCGCGCGAAACCTGCGACCAGCAAAGCGGCATGGCGGGCTTCTTTTCCCGCATGTTCGGCGGAGGCCCCAAGGTGTTGCCGCCTCCAAACTCGACGAACGCACAAGACCCGCAAAACGCCGATCCGCAGAAAAAGAAAAGTTTCTTCGGCAAGATCGCAGGAATCTTCAAGGACGACAAAACATCCGCGCCGCCGCCCAAGCCGCCAGACGCAGAGCAGACCGCGCCCCACTGATGTCCCTGGGCAAACCGTCCTTGGGCAAACCAGTGCCCACGGTTCCATCCCGACTCGCCTGGCGAGTGCCTCCGTAGTGCAGCTTTCTATGTCAACAAATCCTCGCCGCCGGGCGAAATCTGTGGCAGAATAGCCTAGTTGGAACTGGTCGCTTTGGGGGTGTGTATGTTGTCCTACCGAAAGGCCTGCCTGATTCTCCTCGTTGTTTTTTCCACCGCAGCATTCGCGCAGGTTTCCCATTCCGAGCAGGTTCAGGTTGCTCCGCCTTTGCTGCGGGCCATCGATCCGCCGGCGGCGGACGCTACTCCAGCCGCCCTGGAGCAGCAGGCTGACCACTTG
>JBAVAV010000680.1:0-2861 GCA_049585895.1 Candidatus Sulfotelmatobacter sp.
TGCGTTCCCGAATCAATCCCGCCTGCAAGGCCAGTATTCCCAGGATAATCTCCATCGCACCGCGTGCATTCATAGCCAGCCCAATCACCAGGCTTCTTGAGCAGGCTGTCGCAGTCGCTCCGGGTCCGGAAGTTTGACCCTATTCCGCCAACGTGTTATAAATGCCCGTTTTGCGCTGCTGGGTTGGGACTGGAGTCCTGTTACTCTGGTTCTGTAGTTCCGGGTTATTTTTCCGGGTCCATTTTGTTCGGGCCTTTTTTCCGGCTCAGGGTGCAAAGTCCGACGCGGCCAAGCTCAACTCCTTCGTGTTTGCGGTCTTGCGGTGGAAGCGTGTTCGGGATTCCGGAGGCAATGCTCGCATTTTTGTGCCTTAACACGTTTCTAAATTCCTGAACCCAACTTAATTTGGAGGATCTCATATGCGCACCTGGCTCGCTGGTGTTGCGTTCCAAGGACGCCGTTTCGTGATTGCATCCGTGAAGAGGATCTCGGCGGTCGCCGCGCTGCTTGCCGCCGGCGCGGTTGCGGCCGTGGCTCAACCTGCCGGAGAGGCCGGCGGAGAGGCTTCGCTCAAACTGCCGGACCTGTCGCAGGTCAGCTTTCTGAATGGCGCGATCGATGGCCACAAGCTGCTGCTGATCGGCATTTTGTTTTGCATCTTTGGGCTGGGCTTTGGCCTGGTGATTTACATGCGGCTGAAGAACCTGCCGGTGCATCGCTCGATGCGCGAAATTTCTGAGCTGATCTACGAAACCTGCAAGACATATCTGGTGACGCAGGGACGGTTCATTCTGCTGCTGTGGATCTTTATCGCGGTCATCATCCTGCTTTATTTCGGCGTGCTGCAACATATGGAAGCGATGCGCGTGGCAATAATTTTGGGGTTCAGTCTGGTCGGGATCGCCGGGAGTTATGGCGTGGCGTGGTTTGGCATCCGGGTCAATACGTTTGCGAATTCGCGGACGGCGTTCGCTTCCCTGCCGGGCAAGCCGTATCCGGTGTATCAGATTCCGCTGGAAGCGGGGATGAGCATTGGCATGATGCTGATCAGCGTGGAGCTGCTCATCATGCTGGTGATTCTGCTGTTCGTGCCGGGAGACTACGCGGGACCGTGCTTTATCGGATTTGCGATTGGCGAGTCGCTGGGAGCGGCGGCGCTGCGGATTGCGGGCGGAATCTTTACCAAGATTGCCGACATCGGGTCTGACCTGATGAAGATTGTGTTCAAAATCAAGGAAGACGATGCGCGCAATCCGGGCGTGATTGCGGATTGCACCGGCGACAATGCGGGCGATTCGGTGGGGCCGTCGGCGGACGGGTTTGAGACTTACGGCGTCACGGGCGTGGCGCTGATTACTTTCATCCTGCTGGGGGTGAGGAATCCCACGGTGCAGGTGCAGTTGCTGGTGTGGATCTTCGTGATGCGCGTGATGATGCTGGTGGCCAGCGCCGTTTCCTACTTTTTGAATGCGGCGATTGCCAAGGCGCGCTTCGGCAACGCGAATGAGATGAATTTCGAAACGCCTTTGACTTCGTTGGTGTGGCTGACGTCGCTGGTGTCGATTGCGCTGACCTTCCTGGTTTCTTACTTCATCATTCCCGAGCTGGGCGGCGATGAATCGCAGTGGTGGAAGCTGGCCATTATCATCTCGTGCGGAACTCTGGCGGGCGCGGTGATTCCGGAACTGGTGAAGGTGTTTACGTCAACCGAATCGCGGCACGTAAAGGAAGTGGTGATCTCGGCAGAAGAAGGCGGGGCGTCGCTGGGCATTCTTTCCGGGTTCGTGGCCGGGAATTTCTCGGGATACTACCTCGGCTTGTCGATGGTGTTGCTGATGTCGATCGCTTATTACTTCAGCACCATGGGGCTGGCGCTGGCGGCGACCATGCTGGCTCCGGCGGTGTTCGCGTTCGGGCTGGTGGCGTTTGGCTTCCTGGGCATGGGACCGGTTACCATCGCGGTGGATTCTTATGGACCGGTTACCGATAACGCGCAGTCGGTGTATGAGCTTTCGCTGATCGAGCAGGTGCCGAACGTGGAAGCTGAAATCAGGAAAGACTTCAACCTGCCGGTCAACTTCGAGCGCGCCAAGCATCTTCTGGAAGCTAATGACGGCGCGGGTAACACGTTTAAGGCGACCGCGAAGCCGGTGCTCATCGGCACGGCGGTGGTGGGAGCGACGACGATGATTTTTTCGATCATCATGGCGTTGACCAACGGGCTCACCGAGAACGTCGGCAAACTCTCGCTGTTGCATGCGCCTTTCTTCCTTGGCCTGATCACAGGCGGCGCGATGATTTACTGGTTCACGGGCGCCTCTACGCAGGCCGTGACTACCGGGGCGTATCGCGCGGTGGAGTTCATCAAGGCCAACATCAAGCTGGAAGGGGTGGTGAAGGCTTCCGTCGCCGATAGCAAGAAGGTGGTTGAGATCTGCACCAAGTATGCGCAGAAGGGGATGTTGAACATCTTCATTGCGGTGTTCTTCGGGACGCTGGCGTTTGCCTTTGTGGAACCGTTCTTTTTCGTGGGCTATCTCATCTCGATCGCCGTCTTCGGGCTTTACCAGGCAATCTTTATGGCCAATGCGGGCGCGGCCTGGGACAATGCCAAGAAGATCGTGGAAGTCGAGATGAAGCAGAAGGGCACGCCGCTGCATGATGCTACCGTGATCGGCGATACGGTGGGCGATCCGTTCAAAGATACGTCGTCGGTGGCGCTGAATCCGGTCATCAAGTTCACGACGCTGTTCGGATTGCTGGCGGTGGAGTTGGCGGTGACGCTGGCGCGCGATCAGGGAGCGACGCTCACCAACGTGCTGGCGCTGGCGTTTTTTGCCGTGTCATTCTTCTTTGTCTAC
>JBAVAV010000681.1:0-4538 GCA_049585895.1 Candidatus Sulfotelmatobacter sp.
GATAGAGACTTGCGGTCTTTGCGTGACGAGGCTACGCGACCATGTCGACAAAAATCGGCCACTTCGAAATCCTGAGTGAACTGGCGAAGTCTGCCACCTGTACCGTCTACAAAGCTAACGATCCGCAGAGCGGCCAGACCGTTGCCCTGAAAGCGATTCAGCTCTCCGCCTTCGGCGTGCACGCTCCCACGCTGCGCAAGTGCTTTCTGGAAGAGGCCGAGAAGACGACAGTCCTCAGTCACTCCAACATCGCCCCCATCTACGGCACGGGAGAAATCGAAGGCCAGTTCTGCGCATCAATGGAATACATCCAGGGCAACAGCATTGCCACCATGCTGGCGCGCAAGGAAGGTTTTTCCATCTGGGACCTGCTCGATATCGGGCGGCAGGTGTGCAGCGGTCTCGATCACGCTCATTCCCACGGAATTTTTCACTACTGCCTGGAACCCGCCAAAATCATGTGCGGCTGGGACGGAACCGTAATAATTCTCGGATTTGGGATTTCCAGTGCGGGCATGTTTGCGGCGCAGACTCCCGGGGCGATCCCGCCAGCTCTGCATTACATGTCCCCGGAGCAGGTGCGCGGGGAAAACGTCGACGCCCGGTCCAACCTTTTCACTCTGGGCGCCATGTTTTACGAGATGGTGACTGACCGCAAGGCCTTTGATGGGGAAGATGTGAAATCGTTGCAGCAGAGTATTCTGGAGAGCACTCCGGTTCCACCGCTGCAGGTGAATCCCAAGCTGCATCCACTGCTCAACAATCTTATTGTCAAGGCTCTGTCCAAGGATCCGGAGCAGCGCTACCAGAGTGGAAGGGAACTGCTCGACGATCTGGAGAAGTGCAAGGAATCCAAGCCCGTCGCCGCGAACCAGCCCGCGGCTCAAGCAGTTTCTGCAAAACCAGCCGGCGCGTCTTCCACTCTGAGCCGCCCCGGAGAGCCAAAACCAGCAGGCGCGCCGCCAGTGCAGAAGAATTCCGCTTCCCCGGCGACAGCCCCTGCGCCCGCACAAACTGCCAAGCCGCAACCGGCTGCTCAGGCGCCGAAAGCCGCCGCCGCCGTCCCCGGTTGGGGAAGCGGCGAAGTGGCGTCGTTCAAATCCGCCGCGCCGAAGCTGGAACCAGCGAACCAGTTCATTACTTCATGCGTCAAGGCCACCATTGAGTCGGCATCGCAGAAACCAGCGGCCATGTCATCGGCGCTGGCCGGCGAACCGCAGGTAAAGCCTCGCCAAGCCGCGGCTCCGAGGATTGCCGTCGATCCTGCGATGGCAGAAGAAGATAGCGGTCCCGGCCGTGGGAACAGCGTGCGCTTTTCGGATATGACCGAACTTCCTCCCTTGAAGGAAGTCTATGTTGAACCAGTTCCGCCGCCCGAATTCTTCGAACATTCGGAACCTGCTCCCAGCGCCTTCCAGCAGGGACACGAAGCGGAGAAGCCAAGGGTGCAGGCGCGGATAGTCGCACAAAAAGCCGCACAGAAAGCCGTTAAGGAAATCAAGGGCGTCCCGCCCCGTCTAGTGCTGTACTCGATCGTGGGCGCGGTCGGATTGATTCTCATCATTGCTGTGGGACTGGCCATTCACATCCACAACTTAAACACCGCGGACGAGCCGTCGAGATCTAGCGCCGTCTCCGAGCCGCCCGCCCAGGCCGCCTCCACTCAAAGCGTGCCCCAGCAGACAACCCCGCTTCCATCGGCGCTGCCAGAGGCCGCCGCTCAGCCATCCGCCGCGCCGGCTTTAACTGGAAGAGCACGCGCCGCGGCGCAGGCCACGCTGAGGAGAAACGCCCGAAAGAAGGCCGCCGCGCCCGCTTCTGCTCCGGCGATCGTGCCCGGTCAGATGTCAATTGATTCCACGCCCCAAAGTGCGCAGGTGCAGATCGACGGCAAGACTGACCCGGCCTGGATTACGCCCGTCACGGTTTCAGGTCTGGAGCCCGGACAACACTCCGTCACCGTGAGCAAGGCCGGCTATTCCACCGATACCCGCGCCGTGGCTGTCGTCTCAGGCGGAAAATTGTTTGTCATCAGCCATCTGGCTAAGTTGATGGCGACGCTTTCGGTGACTACTACTCCATCAGGCGCCAACGTCTACATTGACGGCCGGGATACGGGCAAAACCACGCCGGCGCAGGTCGGCGTAGATAAGGGTCAGCACGTGATCCTTGTCCGCAAGGCCGGCTATCTTGACGAAACTGTAAGCTCTCAGTTTGCCCTTGGACAGACCGTCAGCCTCGCACCTGCGCTGCGGCCGCTGGGTAATGTCGACGGCATTAAGACCGTGGGGAAGATGAAGAAGCTGTTTGGCGGCGGCTCGGCGCAAGGCATGGGCACCGTCAGCGTCAAGACCCAGCCCAGGGGCGCTCAAGTCGCAGTGAATCAGCACATGATCGAAAAAGGTTCGCCCGTCGAGTTCGTTCTCGATCCCGGCAACTACGTCGTGGACATCACACTGAGCGGCTACGCCCCCCTTCACAAGGTGATTACCCTGGATAAAGGCGGCAAAGTGATCGTCGACGAGATCCTGCAACGGCAGTAGTTGCAGCGCCGTAACCGGCACACGACCACGGCAGCAGTCTGAGACGTCTCCAGAGCCGGCCAAGCTGTTTGGAACAGCCACCCACCTTACTTCTGCGAAATTACGAATCTCCTAAAGACAGCGTGCCCCAACATCCTCCCTTTTTCTTGCAAGCGCACACCAAACATGGCAGAGGGCTGGGCCGATGGCGCTGGGGAGCGGGACGTTCGCCTGGGTGAATCCGCTCCGGCGGTTGCGCGTGCGCTGCGAAAAGCGGGCGGACATTTCCGAAGCATTTCTATGCCTGGGATGTGCTCTGATCTGCTGGTGCTTTCTGCCGTGGATTTGGTTAGAGTTGGAAATTCGCTTTGCCCGCAATGCATTGACTCGCCGCAACTTGGCCCCTAGTATGGTCGCGTCTACGGACAGACCCCAAGTGATCGGCCAAACCATTTCGCACTACCGCATTCTTGAGAAACTCGGGGGTGGCGGGATGGGTGTGGTCTACAAGGCTGAGGATATAAAGCTTGGCCGGTTCGTCGCTCTTAAGTTCCTGCCTGACGACGTTGCCAAAGACCCGCAAGCCCTTAGCCGTTTTCAGCGCGAAGCCAAGGCCGCATCTGCGCTGAATCATCCGAACATCTGCACGATTTACGAAATCGACGACCAGCACGGCGATGCGTTCATCGCCATGGAGTTTCTGGATGGGCTGACGCTGAAGCACCGCATCGGCGGGCGTCCCATGGAAATCGAGTCGATTCTGTCGCACGCCATCGAGATTGCGGACGCGCTGGATGCCGCGCACGCCAAAGGGATCGTTCATCGCGACGTCAAGCCTGCGAACATTTTTGTCACCGAGCGCGGACACGCCAAAATTCTCGATTTCGGATTGGCGAAGGTCAGTCTGGCAGGCAGTTCTTCGAGCAGAATTGCGTCTCTTAGAACGCAGACGGGTTCCGAGGACGCGGAACATCTGACGAGCCCAGGCACAATGCTGGGAACGGTGGCGTATATGTCTCCCGAGCAGGTGCGGGCAAAACAGTTGGATGCGCGCACCGACCTTTTCTCGTTTGGGGCGGTTCTTTATGAGATGACCACGGGACAGATACCCTTCCGTGGGGAGAGTTTTGCGGTTATCTGCAAAGCCATTCTCGACGCGGCTCCCACGCCCGCGGTGCGGCTGAATCCCGATCTGCCACCTGAACTGGAACGCATCATTAACAAGGCGCTGGAGAAAGACCGCGAGCTACGCTATCAAAGTGCGGCGGAAATGCGGGCTGACCTAAGGCGGCTGAAACGGGAAACAGAATCCCGACACGGCGTACCAGTGAGTTCGGGAACGGGGTTTGTGGCGCCGCAGAGTGGCCGTCGGGTCGCCCAACCGCCATCGCCTGCATCCAGTTCCCCTGCGCTGTCTCCGTCATCGAGCGCGGTGAGTGTGGCCGCAGTTGGCTCGACAGGGGGCAGGAAACTCTGGAAAATTTTGATTCCCGCCGTCGTGATACTTATCGTTGCAGTCGCGGGTGCGTTCTACTTCCGCTCACGGCAGGCCGCGCACCGCCTGACCGAGAAGGATACCGTGGTTCTCGCAGACTTTGTCAACAGCACGGGCGATGCGGTATTCGACGACACGCTCAAGACAGCACTCAGCATTGCTCTGAACCAGTCGCCGTTTCTGAACGTGCTGCCGGAGAATAAAGTTGCGGCAACCTTGAAGTTGATGTCTCGTCCGGCGGGCGCGAAACTCACAACCGAAGTTACCCGCGAGCTTTGCCAGCGCGCAGGGAGCAAGGGTTACATCACGGGGTCGATTGCCACTCTGGGCAGCCAATACGTGTTGGGATTAGAGGCGGTGAATTGTCAGAGCGGAGACCCGTTGGCCGAGCAGCAATTGACGGCTGCCTCCAAGGAGAAGGTGCTGGACGCGCTGGGCGAGGCGGCATCCAGGTTGAGAGGCGAACTCGGAGAATCTCTGGCTACTGTGCAGAAGTTTGATGTTCCACTCGACCAGGCGAC
>JBAVAV010000682.1:0-2194 GCA_049585895.1 Candidatus Sulfotelmatobacter sp.
GCGAGAACAGGAGAAGAACAGGAGAACTCAACAGTGAATAATCTGACCTTCGTTGCGGTGTATTTTCGATCGGTTGCAAATACTGTATGCGGAGTCTTGATCTTGTTGTGCCCTTTCGCTGCCGTGACGTTTGCACAGGGTCCACAGGCACAAACGCTTGCACCCGCGACTCCGTTAAACATCAAATTTGCAAGTCTCCAGTGGCAGAAGATCTTTCCTGATTGGACCGAGGGTTCGCCGGAGTTTTCGATCCTGCACGTCGATTCCAAGACCGGGCAGACCCAACTGATGATCCGGGTCCCGAAGAATTTTCATGTGCCGAGGCACTGGCACACCGCCAACGAAACCCACACTGTTATCAGCGGCACCTTCATCATCGAGTGTGATGGTAAACGTGAGGAACTGGGGCCCGGCTCCTTCAATTACATGCCCAGCAAGATGGTCCATGAGGCTTGGAGTAAGCCCAATGAGGAAACTGTGTTGTTTATAACCACAGACGGCGCCTGGGATGTCAATTGGCCGGACGGTCCACCAAAGCAACTCGATAAGCGTTGAACTGGAATTTCGGCATATTTGCCTTTTTCGGACAAGCGAGAGGGATGCGCCGGATGGAAAACTCGGGGAAAATCCTTCTAAGCCTATCCTGAGCGGCACTCCGTACTAGGTACTCAGTACTCGCTACCGGGTTCACTCCCGCGGCACAATGCAAATGTCGGCCAGATTGCGATACTTCTCGGCATAGTCCAGGCCGTAGCCCACCACGAACTCGTCGGGAATCTTGAAGCCGATATAGTCTCCCTCCATAGGCAGTTTGCGCCGCGAGGGCTTATCAAGAAGGGCAGCCACCTTCAGCGATCGGGGTTTGTGCGCCAGAAGCACTTTCTTCAGATACGTTAACGTGAGGCCGGTGTCGAGGATGTCCTCTACCACAATCACGTTCTTGTCCTGCATGGACTGATCCACATCCTTGGTGAATTTGAGTTCTCCCGTCGAATCCCAGCCGGTCTTAAGTTCCTGAGAGGGGCTGGGCCGGTTTCCGTAGCTCGAAACGCCGATGAAATCGAAGGTGGAGTCAAGGTTGACCTGCCGCGCCAGATCGGCCAGAAAAATTGCCGCCCCCTTCAACACCCCGACAAAGATCACCGATTGCCCAGTAAAATCACGAGTGATCTCCGCGCCCAGCTCGGCCACGCGCTTGGCGATCTCTTCTCTGGAAATCAGGACCTTCAGTCCACTCATGGCGTTTCATATTAAACTAAGTCTGCAAATCCCTGAACGGTGAAAGAGCACGCGCATTTAGCAATTGGCAATTGGCAGTTAGCCAAATCGTTACCGGACTGGCTGAGCACCGCGCTGGACTAAACGCTAAATGCCATGCTAAATGCCAGAACTGGAGTACGCGAAGTGATGAATCTTAAAGGCATCAAACTTACCTGGTTAGGCCACGCCACCTTCCGTCTGGAAACTCCAGGCGGTAAAACTGTCATCATCGATCCCTGGATCATGGGCAATCCCATGTGTCCGGAGTCCGAAAAGAAAGTGAAAAAAGTCGATGTTCTGCTCTGCACCCATGGCCACGGCGACCATATTGGCGATGCCGTCGAAGTCATCAAGCAGCACAATCCCATGGTTGTGGGTATTGCAGAGCTAATCGGTTGGCTGGAGAAAAAAGGCGCGAAACGCACCTCGATGATGAACAAAGGCGGCACGCAGACGGTAGGCGATATCAAAGTCACCATGGTGCACGCCGATCACTCCTGCGGCATCCAGGATGGCGATCAGATGATCTACGGCGGCGAAGCCTGCGGCTACGTTATCGAATTCGAGAACGGTGTGAAGATTTACCACGCCGGTGACACCAACGTTTTCGGCGATATGGCGATTATCCGCGACCTCTATGCCCCCGAAATCGTCATGCTGCCCATCGGCGATCATTTCACCATGGGACCGCGCGAGGCCGCCTACGCCTGTAATCTGCTCAAGCCGAAAACCGTAATCCCCATGCATTTCGCGACGTTCCCCATGCTGACGGGAACGCCCAGTGCATTGCACAAACTCATCCCAGGAGTCGAACTTGTTGAGATGAAGCCAGGCCAAACGCTGTTGTAGCCAGAAGGCGAGAGAACCAGACAAAAAGATATGTGGGGGACAGCCGCCTCAGCCTGCCCTGAGCGGAGTAAAAGGGGCTGTCCGC
>JBAVAV010000683.1:0-2541 GCA_049585895.1 Candidatus Sulfotelmatobacter sp.
CAAGATCAGTCCATTACCCGCTTCGAGACTTTTAATGATGTGCTGGGCTACTGCCGCTATTCGGCCAATCCGGTTGGACATCTCGTGCTTTACCTCTGCGGCTACAGCGACGCGGTACGGCAGCAGCTTGCCGACTCCACGTGCACGGCGCTGCAACTGGCCAACTTCTGGCAGGATGTGAGCGTGGATTATGCCAAGGGACGCATCTATCTTCCGCTCGAAGATTTGCGGAGCTTTGCAGTGAGCGAAGACGATCTTGCCCAAAGCCGCAACACTCCGGAGTTCTGCCGGATGATGAAGTTCGAAGTGGAGCGCGCACGCGAGTGGTTTGCGCGAGGACTGCCGCTGGTTGGAAGAGTGGACCGAGGTCTGGCGATCGACCTGGAACTCTTTACCCGCGGCGGACAAGAGATATTGAATGCGATCGAACGGCAAGGCTTTGCCCTGCTGGGCCGGCGTCCGGTGATCTCAAAGCCGCGTAAGCTGGGACTGGTGGCACGTGCGGTGCTGGGCAAGCTGCGGGGAAAACGCCGGGGCAAAATGTTATGAGCGCCGCCGCGCATCCAGTCGAAGTTCCCTGGAATCCAGCTCCGGCCCAATTGCAGATTGCCTATTCGGTGTGCCGCGGCATCACGCGCGCGGCGGCCCGAAACTTTTACTATGCATTCCTGGTTCTACCCAGGCGCAAGCGCGAGGCGTTGTGCGCGGTGTATGCGTTCATGCGGCGCTGCGACGACATCGCCGACGACGCGTCCCTGAGCCGGGCCGAACGCCGCGCCAAGCTCGATCGCTGGTTGAAATCCCTGCACTCGGCGCAGCAGGGCGAGCCTACGGACGATCCTATTCTACTGGCGCTGACCGACGCGCAGCGGAGATTCACGATTCCCGCAGGCCTGCTCGACGAACTCGCGCTGGGCACGGCCATGGACGTGGAAGGCGATGACGACAAGCTCGATGGTCACGCCGCCGCCAGACCGCCGGGGCTTACGGTGCAGTACAAAACTTTCGAAGACTTGCGAATCTATTGCTACCGCGTGGCGTCGGTGGTGGGCCTGGTCTGCATTCATGTGTTCGGATATCGCGATCCCGCGGCCGAGGCGCTGGCGGAGCGGTGCGGCCTCGCGTTTCAACTGACCAACATCATTCGCGACGTCAAGGAAGATGCCGCCATGGGCCGGGTTTATCTGCCACAAGAAGACCTGGCGAAGTTTGGCCTCTCGGCGAAGGAGTTGCTTGGCAAGCCTGATCCTGCGCGCTTCCGGACGCTGCTCAGGCTCGAGGCCGACCGTGCTCGCGAGTTCTACAAATCGGGCGACGAACTTCTGCCCTTTATCGCAGAGGACAGCCAGCCCGCCCTCTGGGTGCTGGTGAATATCTACCGCCGGCTGCTCGAAAAAATCGGGCAGCGCCAGTACGACGTCTTCAGCGCCAAAGTCAGCCTAACCGTCAGCGAAAAGCTGCGGATTCTGGCCAAGGGCTTCCTGCAACGCCTCACCTGATACTCTTGTCATTCCGCCCCCGGGCTAAAAGCCCGGTGAGGACTCTGCTGTCCTGTGCGGCCCCAGTGTGGCGGAAGCCCGAATTCGCGATCCTGATTCCAGCATGAGGCAGCCTTCAACCCAACTCATCGTGGGGGTAGCCGGCGGCGGCCTCGCCGGACTGGCGGCGGCGTGCACGCTTGCCGATTCCGGCTTTCGTGTCACGCTGTTCGAGCGCCGCCCTTATCTCGGCGGACGCGCTTCGTCTTACGAGCATCCCGGCACCGGCGAAGTCGTCGACAACTGCCAGCATGTGCTGTTTCGTGTCTGCACCAATCTGGTTGAGTTCTACCGGCGTATCGGCGTCGAAGACAAGATTCGCTGGTTCGAAGACATGACTTTCATCGAGCCGGGCGGCCGCTCGACCATCATGCGCGCTTCGCCGCTGCCCGCGCCGCTGCATACCGCGCCGTCGTTTCTGCGCTTTCCGTTCTTGACGGTACGGGACAAGCTGGCAATTTCACGCGCCATCGCAGCGCTTATGCTGACGTCGCAACCGGACACCGGACGGTCTTTTCTGGAGTGGTGTCGGCGGCACGGGCAAACAGAAAATGCTATCCAGCGCTTCTGGAAACCGATTCTGGTCAGCGCGCTCAGCGAGGATCTCGACTTGATTGCGATTTCCTATGCGGCGCAAGTGGTGCGCGAATCGATGAAATCGCAGGCTTCGCGGTACATGGGTGTGCCCAGCATTCCCTTGACCGAGTTGTACAACGCGGCGGGAGACTACATTCGCGCCCGGGGCGGCGAGATTCGCTTTCGCAGCTCGCTGGAAGCTTTTTCCCCTGAGCCAGGGCAGGTGCGGATTCGCGTCAGCGACAGGAACGACCGCCGAGAGGTTTTTGACTATCTAATTCTCGCTCTGCCGTTCGACGGCCTCGCCCGCGTGCTGCCGCAGATTCCGGAAGCCGCGCCGTTGCGCGAAAAGCTAAGTCACTTCGAATCGTCTCCGATCACTGGCATTCATCTCTGGTTCGACCGCCAGATCTCGGGCCTCGACCAC
>JBAVAV010000684.1:0-2079 GCA_049585895.1 Candidatus Sulfotelmatobacter sp.
CCATATGATCCGCGTGCGGCAGTGAAATGACGAAGCGGACAGTCCTGAGCGATTTGCCATTCTGGCCCCGGCTTCTCTCGCGGGAGGAAGCTGCCCGCTACGTCGGCGTGTCGCCCGTCGTGTTCGAGGGGGAAGTGAAGCAGGGCGTATGGCCCCCGGCGTTGCGACGCGGTGCCCGCCAGGGGCGGCAGACTTGGGATCGGCTGGCGCTCGACCGCGCGGCGGATCAGGCGTCCGGGCTGGCGGCGCCCCCCGCCGTCCTGGCGGAAACGGAGCGGGAAGACACCAAGGCGGCGTGGCTGGCGGCAGCAGAAGGCTACACCGGGAACCGGAAGCGGTAATCTCTTGTAATCTGTAGAGGTCTAGGGTAATGTCTTCGCCGCTCCGCGATGGTGCGGGCAGGAGAACGAAACCAGTGGCCCAGGTCTTCACCGAACTTTTGCAACTCCGGCTGACGCCGGATCAGCGCGACGCGGTCGCCTCCCTGGCGGCGGAGGAACAGCGCCCAGTCGCGGTCATGGCGCGACTCTTGATCGAGCGCGGTCTCACGATGACTCAGCGAAACGACGTAGCGAAGCGCGCGATCGCGGCGCGGAAGTCGGGGCGCTGATCGCGATGCCCCAGACCAAAAAGCCCTATCTCCGCTGCATCCGGAGCAAGTCGGGGCGCGAGTATTTCTACAACTCGCAGACCGGCACGGCGTATGGCTCCGATCGGGCGATCGCGGAAGCTCGCTTCGCCGAATGGCTGGCGGACGACGTTCCTTCCAAGCCGATCACCCAAGGGAGCGCGCGCTTCGAGGACGCCGTCCTCGCCTATTATCAATCCGACGCGTTCCTCGTCGATCTCAAACCTCGGACGCGCGATCTTTATCGCGGCTACATCGAGCAGCTCCGCCAAAAATTCGGCGCGTTGCGGCTGCACGGGCTGGATCGGGATTTTGTCGTCACGCTTCGCGATCGGCTCAAAGCCCAGCCGTCGAAGTGTTACCAGACGCTCGCGGTCCTGCAGATCGTGCTGAACGTCGCGATCCAACGGCGGTGGATCCCGGCTCCGAATCCGGCTGTCGGCGTGAAGCGGATCAAGAGCGAGCCGCGCGATGCCATTTGGACGCAAGAGCAGATCGAGACGTTTCTCGCCGCCGCGCGTCCTTCGCTCCGGCTCGCGATTCAACTGTTGCTCTACACCGCGCAGCGTCCGTCCGACGTCCTGGCGATGACCAAGGGGCAGGTCTGCGAGCGCGGCGGGCGGCTGTATATCTCGATGCGGCAGGAGAAGACCGGCGCGCTGATCGACGTCCCGGTTCATGCTGCGCTCGATCCCCCGCTCCGCGCGCGGCTCGCCGATCCTGCGAGCGGCTTAATGCTGATCCCCTCTCCAACCGGCCTCATGTGGTCGCGGCGGAACTTTTCGCGTGCATGGGATCAGGCGCGGCGCGCGGCGGGACTGCCCGCGTTGCAGCGGCGCGATCTCCGGCGCACTGCGGTCGTGAACATGGCGGTCGCTGGTCTGCCGGTTCCGCAGATCGCGGCGATCACGGGTCACAGCCTGAAGTCGGTCGAGGACATTCTCCGCGTCTATCTGCCGCGACGGACGGAGGTCGCGCTCGCGGGGATCGCGGCTTGGGAAGCGGCGGCTCCGCCGAAGCTCGACAACATCGTCCGGCTCGCGGCGAAGCGCGGGAGGGCCTGAGACATGCGGGTCGATTGGGACCAGTCGATCTGCGGTCTGCCCGCGCGCACCGCGCAAGCGTTGCTCCGTGACGCGGTGGCGGGGACCGCCGGGCTGTCGGTCGCTCGCGTTGCGGCGATGCTCGACGTCGGCGCGCGCAAGGCTGAACGAGTCATCGCGGCGATGGTCGCGGACGGCTGGCTGATGAAGGAGCACAACCACTGGCTCCCGACGCTGAAAGGCGGCGGATTGATCAACGCTCGCGCCGTGCGACGCATACCGATCGCGAAGGGTCGCGAACTCGCTCGTCAGGCGGTGGAGCTTGCGGCGGCGATCAATCGCTCGGACGAGTGGTCATTCCAGATCGAGCAGGTCATCCTGTTCGGCTCCGTGCTGACAGGCCAGGAC
>JBAVAV010000685.1:0-5385 GCA_049585895.1 Candidatus Sulfotelmatobacter sp.
ATGTGTTTCAGGATGGTGGCATCGGAAAGCATGGGGAAAGCTGTCAGCTATCAGCCGTCAGCTCTCAGCATACCCCACGCGCAGATAACCCTCCGCCTACTTCCACCGCTTCTACCACGTATCCCCGCCGCCGCGCGGCGGCCAGGCGCCGAGCGCGCGCCGGATCATCGCGATCTGACCCACGTGATAGCTATTGTGCGCGACCATCTGCCAGAGCACGGCCTCAAGCGTCCCCTCGACCTTCGTATCGCCGTCGTGCACGCTCTCGATCTGCCGCTGCAACTCTTCCGCAGGCGATTTCGCAAGCACGGCAAACTCGGCCAGTAAACTGGCGAAGCGCATTCTTAGCCGATTCCATTCATGGGCATCAACGGGCGATGGCGACGGCGGGAAGCTATCCGAATTGTGTTTCGGATACGCCGGCTTCTGGCCGCGAATCCGGCGCAGTTCATAATCCATCCAGTAATTCATGTGGAAGACAAGCTGCCCGATGGAATGCGGAAATCCCGCGACCTGCCGCGCAGCCAAGCCGGCGGAAATCTCCTCGACGCAGGCGATGGGATCGGCATGAGCGCCTTTGCCTTGCAGCAGTTCGATCAGTGCGCGTGAGGGCATGTTCTAGGTTAGTGGCTAATCAGGGCAGCGCGGGCCGCGGTGGGGCGTAGCATCGTTTTACGGCACCTGGCGGAGTCGCGGAGGAATCAACCGAGCCCGCAATCTTAACGCTCCCGCTGCAAACATCTCCCTCCATAATTCCTGCCAGCCATACCTTTAGCTGCTTTGTGCGCTGCTCCGTCAACTCCTGGAGTTGAATACAGTGGCACATGGGGTACACAGTGCCGTACTCGGTCTGTTTGTTAACTCTCGGGTAGAGCGCTTCCAGCTGAGCGTCGCGAAATGCCAACCACGATTTCTGCGCTGTTTTAAATTTTGAGATGAACTGCTCGTCTTTCGCATATTCTTTCAGAACGTTGGAGTAAGTCTCATTCATAGCGACGTCTGCCCGGTGAAACTGGCTGCAGGCTTGCTCGTCTAGGTCTCCTTGAGTCTGCGCCTGCAAGCTGAAGCCGCCGAAGCAAATGATGATCGGTGTCAACCATATCGCCCGATGCAGTCCCATCTCTCCCTCCAGTTTGGCTAGCGGCCGCCAAAGTACTTCTCCTCCAAAATCCCCCGGTGATGCAACTCATGCCCGGCGATGATGTAGGCCAGCGCCCGCACTGTGACTTCATTCTTGTTGGCTACGCCGCGCCGCGTCCAGGCCGCCGCGTCCAGATTGCGCAGGAGCGAAAGCGTTGCCCGGCGCACGGCAATGTAGTCCTCAATCAAATCGCTCAGCGGACGCCGCGCAAACGGCCCATTGCGCACATAATCGTCCTGCTCGAAACCTTCCATCGGCGTGGCGTCGGCGCGCGCAATGCGCAGCGCGCGATACGCGAACACGCGCTCGCTGTCGCATACATGGCCCAGGAGTTCTTTCGCCGTCCACTTGTCCGGCGCATAGCGGAAGTCACCATCAGCCTCGTCGCGGCCGGAGAGAAGAAGCATCATGGCGCGGCGCTGCTCTTCGAGCGTCGTCAGAATGTCCGTTCCTCCGACCAAAGAAATGTAACGTTCGTAATAGGGCGCGTATTCGCCGGCTAGCGGCCGGGCGATCACGAAGGTTGCAGGGCTGGCAACGGCTTGATCGAACATAATCCTCTTCTCCTGCGCGCTGGAATCTATCTTTTGATAATCTCCGACCCAGTTCGACCCACGAGAATACTCCTCCTGCCGGTGAACTGCCGCCGCACGAATCTCTTTCGTGGAATCCTTACATGGTCGCCGCGCGCACGACGCAGCTTTGCGACCCGATTCGGTCCACTTTGTTAGACGTACCAACTGAGGAAACTCTATTGAAAATAAAGGGTTTTTCCACAGCGCTCATTTTGAGACTGGGCGTACAATCATTTTGGTCACGGAAGTGCGGCGTGTGATCGTAATCCCGTCCAGGAAAGGAATTGTCTAATCCATGTGGAAGCCGACGAATCAGCCCACAACCCCCGGCCGACCCGCTGAACCGGAACGTCCCACTACCTCCGCGCCGAGCGTTCCTGCCATGACTTCGACGTCAATGGGCAGCGAACCCGGGCCCCGGCCGGCGCCAACAACCACCACCGCAGACCAGGCTACCATCGGCAAATCGCTGGTCATCAAGGGCGAGGTGACCGGTTCCGAGTCGCTTTACATTGATGGCCGGGTGGAAGGCTCCATCAATCTCTCCGGCAACCGGGTCACCGTAGGCCGCAATGGCGTGGTGGCGGCCAACATCAATGCCCGCGAGATTGTCGTGTTGGGCAAGGTGCGTGGCAATCTGACGGCCAGCGACCGCGTCGATATCCGCAGCGACGGCTCCCTCACCGGCGACGTCGTCGCGGCCCGCATCTCCATCGAAGACGGCGCTTACTTCAAAGGTGGCATCGACATCCGTAAAGCAGGCCAGGGACAACCGGGCCAGCCCAAGACCAACGGCGAAGATAAGATTGCATCCACGCCCGCTGAAACCGCGGCCGTGGGCGCCCGCGCCTAAAGTCTCGCGCGGAAATCATTAGTGGCGGACACTTGCAGCGCAATGCAAGTGTCCGCCTTATCTTTGATTAGCTCTATATACGACTACTCGTACCCTCTCATCTCTCCCTCGGCAACAGATTGGCCATTTTCTGCCCTCGCCGAAGGTTCTCCCGGAGGTCCTACAGGAATCATGGTTTTAGGTTTAATATAGCGGCGTTATCCGAAGGCGTGACTGCGCTGGCCCAGTGAGTTCCCCCAACTCAATTTGCTGGCTCGTGCTCGGCGAGGTCTACAAATGCCGGAGCCATCCCGACAAGCCGCCCTTACCCCTGCTGTGGACAGCTCTCTGTCCGGGATCGTCGCTGGCCGCTTTCTGATCCGAGGCCGGCTCGGGTCGGGTGGCATGGGCGAGGTATATCGCGCCGAGGACCTCCGTCTGAAGCGCGCTGTCGCCCTCAAGCGCATGTCCCCGCATCTGCGCGCCGACAAGATCTACCGCGACCGTTTCTTCCGGGAAGCCGAGCGTGCCTCCGGACTGACCGGGGAGCACGTGGCGGCAGTTCACGACGTGCTGGAAGAAAACGGCGAAATCTTCCTGGTGATGGAATACGTGGAGGGTGAGACCCTCCGCGAGCGCCTGCGCCGTCCGCTTGCGCTGGAGGAGTTTCTCCACATCGCGATGCAATGCGCTGATGCTCTGGTGGCGGCGCATGCACACGGCATCGTGCACTGTGATCTCAAGCCGGAAAACATCATGCTGACCGCCACTCAGCAGGTCAAGATCCTGGATTTTGGAGTGGCCAAGCGTCTTCCCCGCACCGACCAGAGTTCCACCGTCGAGGAACCGGGGGTAGTCTGCGGCACCCCGGCTTACATGTCCCCGGAAGTTCTTTTGGACAATCATCCCGACGAGCGGGCCGATATTTTCTCGCTGGGTGTGGTCTTTTATGAAGCTCTCAGCGGCCATCATCCTTTCCGGGCTCGCAGTTTCGTCGCTACCAGCCAGCGAATATTGCAGGAAATTCCACCTCCGGTCCGCAGTTTCAACCCCGATGTGCCGCCTGCGTTGGATGGCATCGTGAGCCGGATGCTGGCCAAGGCTCCGGAACAACGCATCACCCGCGCTTCGCAGCTATCAACGGAATTACGCGGCCTGAATTCCCAGAACTTGACTCCTTTGCCGCATGCCCTGTCAGTAACTCCCCGCATCTCCAAAGCGGCAATTGTCGCCCTGGTGGTAGTGGTTTTGTTGTTCCTGGGAGTGACTTTCAAGCGGCACGAGATCGAACGCTGGTTGAGCGCCAGGGAAATTCCCGAACAGAAATACCTGGCAGTGTTGCCTTTCAATTCGTCGGCCGGCGACGCCAACAGCCGGGCCTTTTCAGCCGGCTTAACTGAAAGTCTCGCCGTTCGTCTGAAACAGTTGGGGACCCGCTATCCCCTGCAGGTAGTGCCGCCGAGCGAGGTACTCGCGGAGGGAGTGAATACGGTCGAGCAGGCCCACAAGAGTTTCGGCGCAAACCTCGTGCTGGAGGGGAGCGTGCGCGAGTCCGGAACCCTGGTCCGCGTCAACTACAGCCTGGTGGACGCCCAGACGCGGAACCAACTGCAGGCCGAGACGATTACCACTCAGGCCAGCGATCCGTTTGCGTTGGAAGACCGCGTTGTCGATGGCGTGCTCAACATGCTGGGCCTGGAACTCAAGAACCAGGACCGCACCACCGTCGTGAATCATGGCACTGCCGAACCAGCGGCGTACGATTTCTATCTGCGCGGTCGAGGCTACCTGCAGGATTATCACAAACCCGAGAGCGTCGATAGCGCCATCGCCGTGTTCACTCATGCCCTGGAGCGCGATCCCGGCTACGCCCTCGCTTACGCCGGCTTGGGGCAGGCTTATTGGTATAAGTACGAAGAGAGCCACGACCGCAGTTGGGTGGCCCGGGCCGCGAAAGCTTGCCGGCAGGCGGTGGAGTTGGGTCGCGAACTGTCGAACGGCCACACCTGCATCGGAGTCGTCTACAACGGTACCGGCCGTTACGAGCAGGCGGCGGAGGAATTCCAGCGCGCCGCCGAGCTTGATCCTAACAGCGATGATGCCTTACGCGGACTGGCCTTGGCGGACCAGCATCTCGACAGGCTGGCCGAAGCCGAGTCCAATTACCAGCGCGCCATCAGCCTTCATCCCAACTACTGGGCAGACTACAACTGGCTGGGTTCGTTCTATTACACGCAGGCGCGTTATGAAGATGCGGCCAAGATGTTTTCCCACGTAATCGCGCTGGCCCCCGATAGCGAACGCGGCTACAGCAACCTGGGCGGTGTCTATCTCAACCTCGGCCGCTACACTGAAGCCATTCCGCTCTTTGAGCGTTCCGTCGCCATCCGCCCCACGGCTGACGCGTATTCCAATCTCGCTACCGCCTACTTCTTCCAACAGCGATTCGCGGAGGCCGCTCGCACCTACGAGCAGGCGGTGAAGCTCAACCCGCTGGATTATGAAATGTGGGGCAACCTCGGCGATGCCTATTACTGGACTCCCCGGCAACAGTCCCAGGCCCCGGAGGCCTACCGGAAGGCGATTTCCCTGGCCAACGCGGCTCTGGCCGTGAACCCGCGAGATGCCGTGGTGTTGTGCAATCTGGCCCTTTACCACGCCATGCTGCGCGAGAAAGATCCGGCACTCGCTTTCTTGCGGCGAGCCCTGGCCTTCTCTCCTGAGGATTCCGACTTTTTATTCAAGGCGGCGGAAATATACAACCAGTTCGGCTTGACCGATCAGGCCGTTGCCGCGCTACAACATTCGATCAAGCAAGGGTATTCCAGATTTTTTGC
>JBAVAV010000686.1:0-8476 GCA_049585895.1 Candidatus Sulfotelmatobacter sp.
TCTCCCCGCTGCGCTCGCAGACCGAAGGTCTGAGCGGCGGAGGCACGGCCAGCGGCCCGCTCAGCTTTATGAAAGGCTTCGACGCCTTCGCCGGCGTCATCAAGTCCGGGGGCAAGACCCGCCGCGCCGCCAAGATGGTCATTCTCAACGTAGATCATCCTGACATCGTTGAGTTCGTCGAGTGCAAACAGAAAGAGGAAGCCAAGGCCCACGCGCTGGTCGCCATGGGATACGACGGATCGCATCCCGACTCCGACGCCTACTCCTCCATCTTCTTCCAGAACGCCAACAACAGCGTCCGCGTCACCGACGACTTCATGTACGCTGTGGTCCGCGACACCGACTTCTCCACCAAGTCGGTCCGCGACGGCAGCGTCATGCAGACTTACAAAGCCAAAGATCTCCTCAAGAAGATTTCCGAAGCCACCTGGCACTGCGGCGATCCCGGCATGCAATACGACACGACGGTCAATCGCTGGCACACCTCGAAGAACACGGCGCGCATCAACGCCTCGAACCCATGCAGCGAATACATGTTTCTCGATGACTCGGCCTGCAACCTGGCCAGCCTGAATCTTCTGAAGTTCGCTCCCAACGGCACCTTCGGTGTGGAAGCCTACCGCCACGCGGTCGACGTGCTGATCACCGCGCAGGAAATCATCGTCGAGAATGCCGGCTATCCCACGGAACAGATCATGCGCAACTCGCACGACTATCGTCCGCTCGGTCTGGGCTACGCGAATCTGGGCGCGCTCTTAATGGCTGCAGGTCTGCCTTACGACTCCGACGCTGGCCGCGACTACGCCGCCTGCGTGACCGCCATTATGTGCGGCGAAGCCTACTTGCAATCTTCACGAATCGCGGAACTCTGCGAGCCGCTAAGCCCAGCCACAGAGCCAACGAAGAAGAGCCTCGCCGAAACCAACCTCGGCGCCAATGCCATGCCCGGCGGAGCCTGCCCCGGGTGGTACATCAACCGCGAACCGTTCTTAGACGTAATCCGCATGCACCGCGCCAGCGTCAACAACATAAATAAGACAAACGTCCCGAGCTCCCTGTACGAATCCAGCAAACAGTGCTGGGACGAAGCCTTAGCCCACGGCGAAAAGCACGGCTACAGAAATAGCCAGGTAACGGTCTTAGCCCCCACCGGAACCATCGGCTTCATGATGGACTGCGCGACTACCGGGGTTGAGCCTGATCTTGCGCTTGTGAAGTTCAAGAAGTTGGTGGGTGGCGGGATGATCAAGATTGTCAATCAGACCGTGCCTACGGCGTTGTTCAAGCTGGGATACGACCACGATCAGGCGAACGCCATCGTCAGCTACATCGACGCTACCGGCACCATCGAAGGCGCGCCGCATGTCAAAGACGATCATCTTGCCGTCTTCGATTGCTCGTTCAAACCGGCCAAGGGCACGCGGTCGATCGCTTACATGGGACATCTGCGCATGATGGCGGCGGCGCAGCCGTTTATCTCCGGGGCTATATCGAAGACTGTCAATCTTCCCGAGAACGCTTCCGTCGAAGACATCATGGAAGCTTATCTCCAGGCTTGGAAGCTTGGCCTGAAGGCCGTGGCGGTTTACCGCGACGGCTGCAAGAAGTCTCAGCCGCTATCGGCGGCCGGGACGAAGACCGCGCAAAGTAGCGCCGGCGTCACGCCCGCTTCCCAGCCCGTGGAAGAAAACCTGGAAGCTCCACCGCGCGCCGTCCGCCACAAGCTGACCGAAGAGCGGGCCTCGATCACGCACAAGTTCAAAGTCGGAGACCACGAGGGCTACATCACGGTCGGCCTCTATCCCGACGGCGAGCCCGGCGAACTCTTCATCACCATGGCCAAAGAAGGTTCCACCGTCTCCGGCCTGGTGGACAGCTTCGCGCTGGCCGTCTCCATCGCGCTACAGCATGGCGTCCCGCTGAAACTGTTCTGCGAAAAGTTCGCGCACACCCGCTTCGAGCCCAGCGGCTGGAGCGGCAACGCCGACATCGGCTACGCCAAGTCGATCATGGACTACATTTTCCGCTGGCTGCAATTGCGTTTCCTGACCGGCCAGCAGCAGATGCTGTTTGAAAACTTCAGACCGCGGACTCCAGACCGCGGACCTCAGCCGGAAGGAACCGGAAGTCAGGATGCGGCGTCCGGCATCCGGCGTCCGGAAAGCGGAAGCCGGGAGCCGGGAGCCGGCTCGGTTCACGCCACCGACGCGCTGGCCAGCATCGTCGACCTCGGCGACGCGCCCACGTGCAGCTTCTGCGGCAGCATCATGACGCGGAACGGCAGTTGCTACCGGTGCCATAGCTGCGGAAGCACGAGTGGGTGCTCGTAGTAGTTTTGTTCGCTGATGTTCGGTGGTGCCAGACAGTTGGCACCGGTAACAAGGGCCCTACAACCAAAATCCAAAGACGTACTGTGAGGGGGACACGGCACGCCGTGTCCCTTTTTTATTTGAAGTGCTGGTGACTAGGATGTCCGATCTCAACGCCGTGGCGATTCAGGAATTCAAGAAATATGTCGAAGCCGACGAGTCGCTTACAGAGGAATGGAAGAGGGCGGTGCTCGGCCTCGTTCAGGACGGCGATGTGCCCCCCTCCCTGGCTGAATTGGACGCGCTGCTGAAGAGAGGAAAGTGATGCTGGTCCTGAGAGAAATCAGAGCTAGTGGGTTCCGTGGCATCCGCTCCGGCCCAATCTTGCGGCTGGGTTCCGGTGGGTTACTACTGCTGGGTGACAATGGAGTAGGTAAAACATCATGGGTCGATGCGATAGAGAAGCCGCTCACCGGGAGGTGCAGTTCGGTGGAAACCGGTGATCAGACCCTCTCGTGGGCAAGACACGGAGCTCACATTTACTGCGGTGACCCTCCGGCGGTAGCCCTAGTCTTCTCCGATGGTGGAGCTGACTATGAGATTGACTTGCAGACGGATCAAGCTACGTTGCCGTCAAGCCTGCGTGCACTCCTGTCGGCGGCCAAGCAATGCAGCTTTATTCTCCGCCGCCGAACTTTATTGGACTTCATCAACGCTAAACCGCTGGATCGATACCAAGCATTGGGAACCTTCCTGAACCTGGCCCCGTACGCCTCATTCGAGCGTGGCCTAAAAGGTCTCCAGTCGTGGCTTGCGGAGCAGATTCTTGATTGTGAGGACAAGATTCGGCGCCTGCAAGCGACGTTGCGTATGAGGCTAGCACTACCTTTGGGTGCACCGCTGGACTCCGCCAAAATATTGGAACGGCTTACGCAGCTATTCCGCGGGGCAGGACTGGCTGGAGTGGACGAGTTTTCGCAGATCGCGGGACGGAGCAGACAGGCAACCGAACTGATGGAGACGTTCGGCAACGTGCAGAAGCGCGCTCGCACTAACGCCCTCGGCCAACAGTGTGAAACACTCCCGACCAGCGAATCGCTTTTGGCCGCTGCCCAGGAATTCCTGATCGCAGCTGAAGCTTCGTCGGCTGAGGAGCGCTCTCTGACCGGGGTCTTTTTCGTCGAGGTCCTCACCCAAGGCTTGGAGTGGATCAAAATTGATATGCTGACGAACTGCCCGCTCTGCGAATCGCCGATCAACCTCGCTTCGGTCAAGGCCTCCGTGGAGCAACGGCTAGCGTCTCACCATAACCTCATCGGCCTTCGCGCAGCCGTCAGACGGACAAGGTCTACATTCGCAGACGAGGTCAACCATCGGGTGCAAGCATTCGAGCGGGTGATGCGGCTGTGGTCAGGGGGGGTGGCCGGCGGCGTTCCGCAGACCCTCTCGAGTTTCGTGACGCGGCTCGAAGAGCTTGGCGCAAGATTGGCGTCTTCAGCGCCTCCGGACCAGTTCGCTCAGAGCAAGGCCGAAATTGATGCCATGCGGGGCGACGAACTCCGGGATACGCTTATCGCTGCTGTGAACCAGAGCAAGGAAAGCTTTCCCAACCAGGACAGGTACGCTTCGCTATTTGCGGCTCGGGAAGGAGGCGCTGCATCCGCGGAAACAGTCCCCCAATTGAGAACACTTGACCTTACGTTGCAGGAACTTGCAACTCATAACGACCAGCTCACCCGAGTTATGGCGCATGCTGAGGCGGGGCGCAAGACCGCTGTGCAAGCGCTCGTGGATCAGGTGGCCAAAACAGCCAACTCATTTTTCCAGCAAATCCATCCCCAGGAGAAAATTGGCCTCCCCGCGCTCGAAGTGACGGAGCGAGGCACCGGAAGCCTGTCATTGACGGGTGACTTTCACGGTCGAAGAGGAGACCCCCGCGGTTATTACAGCGAGGGCCACTTGGATTCCTTGGGTTTGTGCCTGTTTCTGGCCATTAGGCGACTTCATCACGATCAGCATCCTGAATTGAAGCTTCTCGTGCTCGACGATGTCCTCCACAGTATCGATGGCGAACATAGGCTCAGGACAGCGAAGCTTATCGTGAGGGAGTTCGGTGACCATCAGATAGTTATCACCACCCACGATCGGATTTGGTTCGAAAGCCTTAAGCAGCTCACGCGCGATCGAAGCTTCGTACATCAGAAAGTTACGTCTTGGAGCGTTGACGCTGGTCCCTCAATATCCGACTATGCGGCAGAGCACGAGTGGCTGGTGTCCGAGACAGGGAAGACAGCCCCGGCGGCGGCGAGGATAAATTCTGCGGGCCGCATCTTAGAGGAGACGCTTCAAAATCTGTGCAGTAACCTGTCCATCCCCGTGCCCTACATGCTGCGTGGGGATTACACAATTGATCCTCTCTGGAGTAGCTTCCTCTCTTTCGCCAAGAGGCACGCGGGATTCACAGCTGCAGCCAGGGGCGACCTTGAGCGAATCGAGGAAATACGAGCAGTTCGAAACTTCGTGGGCGCCCATTGGAACGAGTGGGCGCAACAGCTTACCAACATTGAGGCCGAAGAGTTTTGCCAATCCGTCTTAGGATTCCGCAGTCTCACCTATTGCGACAGATGCGTCGGTTTCATAGGGCGCATTGACGGGCTTGACCGGGTCTGGTCCTGCAGGAAGGAACACCTCCGCTATGACTCCAAGGTGACACCAAGCAAGGGTTCGGTAAAGTTGACGAGAGAGCCTGCGGATTCTGAGCAGCCAGGCCAAGCGGGCACAATGCCGCCCAAGCGTGTAATGTAGAACGCCGTGCCGTCCCTGCGGGACTCGGTTCCATTTGTTGGCCGCGGCTGGCGGCGCGATTGAAGTCGTGGCCTTCCCGGTCGTGGCGCTTCCCAAAATCCCCAGAGGGATGGGTCCGTGGAATCCCATGTCTCGCAAAACCGCGAGACATGGGGCACCCAATTTTTCTGCTGAGGGCCGGGCACCAGATTCCTTCGTCGTTCCGCTTCGTCTGGCGCTCGGTGTCAAAATCGGAATGACAAAAAGGATCCGCTCCTTTTCCTCTACGGCGTGTGGTAGTGTGCATCATAGTTTGTCTCCCTGCGTGGAACTCGCTCGCCTACGTCGGGGAAAATGGGGGCCTGCTAACATGACTCTAGCCGTGCAACACGTGGACGAAAAAGCCGTCATGAGCGGGACGAAGGCCAAGGGCAACGAGCGTGCGGTGGACGTCTACTTTTCGGCGGATGTTGAGACCGACGGCCCTATTCCCGGTCCGTTTTCGATGCTTTCGTTTGCGCTGGTGCATGCAGGAGGTTTTGACGGCGAGCATTTCACTGCTCCACAGGACCACACGCGGACGTTCTATCGCGAACTCAAACCCATCTCAGAGAATTTCCAGGCGGAAGCGCTTCGCGTGAATGGCCTGGATAGAGACAGGCTGCTCAGAGAAGGAGTGGCTCCGGAGCCGGCGATGACGGATGCTTCCCGGTGGATCAGAGATATTGCGGGTGATGCGAAGCCGGTTCTCGTGGCTTATCCGTTGAGCTTTGATTGGTCGTGGCTTTACTGGTATTTTGTCCGGTTTGCGGCGGAGGGATCTCCTTTCAATCACTCCCTCTGCTTTGACATGAAGACCGCCTTCGCCGTGAAGGCGGGTGTACCAATCTCCGAGGCTGGCCGGTCGAAGCTCCTTCCCTCCCTTCGACCTGACCGCAAGCACACGCACCATGCCCTGGAAGATGCGATCGAACAAGCGGAGATTTTTTCGAAGATGTTTCAGTGGGAGGGAAGTCATGGGAGAAACCCTTGAGCGCCGGCGATCAGAAACTGCAAAGCGCATAAAGGCGCTTCGCGCCGACCTTAGCCGAGCAGAACAGCTATGCGGCGAGACGGCCTGTGTATACATGACCGGCTCCTTCGGTCGCGGAGAGGCCAGCGCTCACAGCGATTTAGACCTGTTCATTGTGGGCCAGGGCACGCGTGAAGTTCCGGCCTTGTCGCGACTCAATCAAATCCTCGTAAAAGCAGATCTAATCGAAGTCAGCAGGAAACTCGATTTCCCCGATTTCTCAGGGGACGGAGAATATCTCACTCACCATACGGTGGGAGAGCTGCTGGACACGTTAGGCAAGCCGGAAGACGACGTCAATAACACGTTTACGGCCCGCCTGCTGCTGTTGCTCGAAAGCACTCCACTGATCGGGGAAATCGCCTATCGGAGAATTGTTGACGACGTGATCGCTTCCTATTGGCGCGACTATCAAGACAACAAGACTAAATTCGTTCCCGCGTTCCTGGCGAACGATATTCTTCGGATGTGGAGAACATTTTGCGTAAACTATGAAGCTCGCACGCAGAGTGTTCCTCCGGAGCGAAAAGCCAAACGAGGGGTAAAGAACTACAAGCTGAAGCATAGCCGGCTGTTGACCTGCTACTCGGGATTGCTTTATTTGCTGGCAGTGTTCTCCAAGAACGGAACCGTCAGCCCCACCGATGCAGCAAGCATGATCGCGCTTAGTCCAACACAGCGGCTTGAATGGCTGCTTGCGCAGCCTGAACTCGCCGGGGCGAAACAAACGATTGCAAGGCTTATTGAAGGCTACGAGCGGTTCCTGGCAAATACCGATGCGCCCGACGAAGATCTCGTAGCACGATTTCTCGACAAGCAGAGAAAGAAGCAGTATTGGGACTCGGCTTTTGAATTCGGAGACTTGGTCTTCGCGGTCTTCAACAGCGTCGGAAGCGGCAGCCGATTTCACCGGCTCTTGGTTGTGTAAGATCCGGTCCCGCCTGCCTCCTCCCGAATTCGGGTAGGCGAGAAATCGGGCACCCGGCACGGCGTATAATCACCACATGGCGCAGCCGATTAGAGTGGATAACAGCCGGCCGGCGACGGTTCGGGATACGGCGCGAATTCTGGGGGTTTCGAAGCGCCGGACGGATGAGCTTATCCGAGCGGTGCGCCGCATGATTCATAAAGATGCCAGAACTGGGGAATTCGTGATCCGGACGAAGAATACTTCCCGCAATGGCAGCACAAAGGCCCGCAAAACGAATTCGAAGCAACGCAAAGTTTCGCGCTGAGGCTCCTTCAGTTTTTCTGAATGTGCCTTACGACGCAGCTTTTGAAAACCTTCTTCTCGCATACATTGCGGCCATCAGCGCCTACGGATTCGCTCCTCGCGCCACCCTCGAAATTCCGTTTGGGCAACGCCGCCTCGACCGCATTCTCACTCTGATCCATGAGTCGCGGTACTCCGTCCACGATCTCTCACGCGTGCAGTTGGACCGCAGGGCTCCGCGGACTCCGCGCTTCAACATGCCCTTTGAACTTGGGCTCACAGTCGCGCTGGAGAAGACGGCGCATCCCGGCCATTCGTGGATTGTCTGCGAAACGGTGCGGCGGCGAATCAATAAGTCGCTAAGCGATCTGGACGGCACAGACCCATACATTCACGGCGGGACGATTGCGGGAGTGTTCCGCGAAATGGGCAACGCGTTCGTGGGAAGCCGTCGCCAGCCGACGGTCACCTATCCTGGAGGCGTTTGGCAGGTTTGACTTTGATCCGGCCTACGAACTATCAAGGCGGAACGTCGCGGTGACCTGCTTTCGGCGTTTGATGGATTCGCGCAGGGCCTCGGTGACCGCTGCCTTCTTGCTCTTGTGCCCGCCCGCCTGGCAGAAGTCGGTTCCCCTCAGCGGCTGAAGCCGCATTCGTTCTAACAGCGTTTTGTGTCACGACTGAAGAGGTGCCCTTCCCGAGTTTTTCCACAGAAGATCGAGTTTCCCACAGAGCTAAGGCGCTTTGGTGTGACGGATGACCTTGGCTTGGGTGATAAATACTGAAATCATGGGAGAGTTTGCGGGAAAAGTGGTCAGTGGTCGGTGCTCGAAGATTAGTGGCCAGTAGTGATCGGCGGTAGTGGTCAATGGGGCGTGGTCCGGTGTGGGCGGGGAAATCTAACAAAGAGCGAGGCTTGGGAGAGCCTCGTATTTTTTGGTCCCGAAAACGGGGAAAAGGATTGGGCGATGCGGAGAAAAGCGAATCGGATGGCGGGCGGGCAATTGAAGGAATGCAAGGATCGGGGCCAGTGGGCGGAGCTTTACTTCATGATGCTGGCGGCGGGTTTGGGAATGAATGTGTCGAAGCCGTTTGGGG
>JBAVAV010000687.1:0-2427 GCA_049585895.1 Candidatus Sulfotelmatobacter sp.
CCGAAATCGTGTCCCGGTGGACATCTATCCCGATATATCTCACACTGTTCATCACGGGTGTTCCTTTCGTTGAGCTTTGGTTGTCTGCTTCTCATAGCAACCGCAGCCTACCTCGAAAGGGGCGCCCCTTTATAATGCGTGCCCCGGGTCTCGCCGATTTTGCGAGACATGGGATTCCACGAACCCATCCCGCTAAGGATTCACGGGCCAGACCGGACCACCTCTCGAATCGCGCCTCGCGAGCACGAAGATTCCTGTAACCTCCCGCTCCCCTCCCCCGTAAGCGTATATAGAAGGGTGAAAGGGATGCCCGTGCTGGAACAGTTGTTGCCCGAACAATCGTCGCCACAACAGGCGGAGATCCTGCGGCAGTTCGCGCGCGGCAGTCTCGACGCTTTCGAGACACTGTTCCGCTCACATCAGGCGGAAGTCTATCGCTGGATCATATGCATCGTGCGCGATCCCGGCGTCGCCGAAGATCTCACCATCGAAACTTTTTGGCGGATTCACCGCGCCCATGCCCGCTTCGATCCGGGGCGCAGTTTCGAAGCCTGGGCGCGCCGCATCGCCACCAATGCCGCTCTCGATCACTTGAAGAGTGCAAACTATTCTTACGCAGCCAAAACCCGGGACACGTTCGATCTAGTGCGGGATTTACCACAGCGGCCACTGCCCGACCCGGCCGTCGCTCAGGACATCCGGACCAGGACGGCGCACGCCTTTCGCCAGCTTCCGCCGAAGCTGCAGATCGCGGCCACGTTGGCGCTGATCGAAGAGCGACCTTACAAAGAAATTGCGGAGACGCTGGGTATCTCCGCGGGAGCCGTCAAACTGCGCGTCTTCCGCGCCCTGCGCCTGCTGCGAACAAAACTCAAGCAACAAGGGATCGAACCATGAATACAAATGAACGGGAACGAATCGCCAGGCTATTGAAGCAATCGCTTCCGCCGGTCGGCGAAGGCAACGGAACAACGACCGGCGCGCAACTTCGCCACGACCTCTGGCCCGCCATGCTGCATCGCCTGCAAGCGTCGCCGGTTGGCGTTCCATGGTTCACCCGGGCTGGATTTGATGAGGCTTGGTTCAACCGTGTTTGGTTTGACTGTGCTCTCCTCGCCGCAGTAGCCGTGCTGCTGGCATTTTTTCCGGCAGCGATTCCCTTGCTGCTGTATCACTTGTAACACGGTGATGAAAAACCTCGGGCTCAGAGTGGGATGAAAAACTAGGGACTCGTATCATGGCACGGCCTTCCAGCCGTGCCGCCCGAGCCGCAAAATGATGCGGGCTTTAGTGTGAGTGTGTTAGTGAGAGCGAATCTCGGCGACCCAGTGGGCTTGAGCCGTGACTTAGAGCCGCAAAGCGGCGCAAGAATACAGCCCACAGCCTGCCCTGAGCCTGCCGAAGGGGCGCAAGCCGTGGGAGAAAAGTGGCAGCCGACCAAGCCCCAGCGGGGCGAAAGAGTAGTTCTCATACGCACTCTTTAGCCCCTGCGGGTCTGTAACGTACATAACTAGGAGGACATCATGAACACGCATCCTTATCTTCGAGCCTACATGGCGGGCATCTTCGCGCCCAGCCTGGTTCTTCTGCTTGTATTGACGGTGTTCATTCTGGCGCGCCTGGTTTTTCAAGTGCCGGTTCCCATCGAGCGCGTCATCATATTTCCCATGGCGCTGGTGCCCAACCTGTTCGGCCTCTGGAACATCTTGTATGTATGGTCGCAGCGTCGATTGCCCATCGGCCTTCACGGCGCGTTGTTGCCCTTCATCCTGGCTCCACTGGGAGCAATGTTAGGGAAACTCCTCGGCGTTCTGGCGATTGGCGCGCAGGGTCTCATTTGGTTCGAGCAGTTCACGATTCCCTACCCATTGCTCGCGACAGTGTTCTTCGCGGCTCTGGCAATCTATTACCTGGTGTGGAAATACATCGTAGGTGCGCTCAACCGCGTGCTTGAAATCGCCTGAGCACGCGTGGACCGACACTCCTGTTCGCCGCTTTTCACTCAGATTTTGGGTAGTGTCCAATAGTGCGTTATTAGAAGACGACTGACTGACGCCCGGCTCACCGCTGACGTTCCTTTCGGTATACTGGAGGTGGATGCCAGTGCTGAAGAATATCGCCGCGATCGCCAAGGGCATGAGCATCACCTTCATGGAGATGTTCCAGCCCACCACGGTCGAAAACTATCCCGACGGCAAAGGCCCGCTGAAGGGAGCGAGGATTGAAGCCCGCTTCCGCGGTGCTCACGTCCTGCAGCGCGACGAAAACGGCCTGGAAAAATGCGTGGCATGTTTCTTGTGCGCGGCCAACTGTCCCTCGAATTGCATCTACATCGAAGCCGCCGACAACACCGCCGAGCGCCGCATCAGCGGCGCCGAGCGCTACGCCAAAACCTACAACATCGACTACAACAGGTGTATTTTTTGC
>JBAVAV010000688.1:0-4727 GCA_049585895.1 Candidatus Sulfotelmatobacter sp.
GCCAAGGGAGGGAAACCGGACTGGTCGGAGAGATTCGCCGGGCAACTGTCGAAATCAGGCCTTTACGCTCATGGCGCATCGCTCCTCCGCCGTCTACCTTGGTCGGCCGAAGAACAAGACGTAGCCATCCGGGTCGCAAATCTCGAAGCCGCGAAGGCCATCGTGCGTATCTTTGAGCGGCACGCTGAAGGCTGCGCCCCCGCCGGAAAAACGCTCAGAAAATTCGGCGGCGAGCCCATCCGGGTCTTCCACATAGATGAAGGCATCCCACCGCATGAAAGGATGACGCTTCGAATTCGGCAGCGGCAACACGTCTTTGTCGGCCTTGACGAAGATCTGCACCCCGTCGCGCCCGATGATGGCGAAAAAAGGGTCTTGTTCCGGCTCCCGCAGTCTGGTCTCAAAGCCAAGCTGGTCGCGGTAAAAAGCCACGGTTTGCTCGACGTTGCTGACGATGAAGCACGGTGAAATTGCCTGCGTCGTTGCTCGTGTCATAAGCGTGGGACCATTTGGGATGATGGGATCGTGGGCATGTTATGCCAATGGCGGATACTTCAACAGCAAGGCCAGTTTCCTCATTGAGCGCGTCGCATCGGCGCGCATGCCCTTCTACGCCTCAGCGCCTGCCCTCGCGTTAGTCCGATGAACCGTGGCCACCGTCGTTCCTTCGCCTTGCCACTTTCGCGCCAATCCTTCGAGTTGGGTCAGCACCTTCTCTATGTCCTTCATGCGACCGGTAATGCCGTAGGTCACCGCGGGGGGAATGGTCTGTTCATAGTGCCGGAAGACAAACCCAGCGCCTTCCAGGGTGCGTAGCCGTTCCGTCAGCACGCGCGCGGAAATTCCTTCCACTTGCCGCCGCAGAACCCCAAAGCGCATCGGTCCGTTCGTGCTCAGAGACCACAGAATATGCAGCGTCCAGGGCCGCGTAAGCAGCTCCAGCATCCCTCCGATCGCACAGGGAGACGGGGATTGAGCAGATCGTCGTTTAGGGGGCATAGGAATACTAAGTTACTCTAAAGTACCTGCAATGTAAAGAGATCATAGTTATTAATTGTAACCATGACACGAATAACTCATCGAATCGAACTGATCACAGGAATCACGATCACGGAATCCTAAGGAGAACAAATATGGCAAGCACCGCAACCTTTTCTGCTCGTTCGCAGTCCGCTCATTCGCAACCCGCTCATTCGGAACCCATGACTCTCCCCGGCGAAGTGGCCGCTCCCATCGGGCTGTTGGGGCGATTTCTGTTCGTGCTGATCTTCCTCATGTCAGCGCCGCGCCACTTCATGAGTCAGACCATTGCTTATGCCGCAGCGCAGGGCGTGCCGCTGGCCTCGATCGCAGTGCCGCTCTCGGGCCTGCTGGCGCTCGCCGGAGGCCTCTCCATCCTGCTCGGCTACCGCGCCAGGATCGGCGCGTGGCTGCTGGTCTTATTCTTAGCCGGCGTCACTCCCATGCTGCATAACTTCTGGGCCGTCAGCGATCCCATGATGCGGCAGATGCAGATGATCATGTTCATGAAGAACGTATCCATGCTGGGCGGCGCGCTGCTCATCACGCAGTTCGGAACCGGCCCCTGGAGTCTGGACGCGCGCCGGAAGTAATTGCACATCCGAAAGTTGTTCCACTTCAAATCGCGCTATGGAATCTCAAAGGAGAAAAAACATGTCCGACCCAAGCATTCAGGTTCTGCCCAAAGGCCCATACTTGATCGCCGGAAAGTTCGCCCTGCTCGACGCCAGCGGCAACAAGATCGAGGCAGGCGAGAAAATAGCCCTCTGCCGTTGCGGCGCCTCCACCAGAAAGCCGTTCTGTGACGGAACCCATTCTAAAGTTGGATTTGAGGCAGCGGCCGCCGCGGTCCCAGGCAGCGTGGAGTAGGTTTCACTTGATCGCGAGGATGACGCAATAAAGTTGACTTAGTCCGTGGACTTAGTCTACTCTGTCACCCATGGAAGTTAACATCCATGAAGCCAAGACTCATCTCTCCCGACTGCTGCAACGAGTGGCGGCCGGCGAAGAGGTTACGATCGCCCGTGCGGGAAAGCCCGTGGCCCGCCTGGTCGCGGTCGAAGATAAGAAACTGATCCGTCCTGTAGGATTCGCGCGAGACGAAGTTTGGATTGCCGATGACTTCGATGCTCCCCTGCCGGATGATCTCCTCGCCGCTTTCTACGGGGGCGAACTGCCGAAGCTCGAGAAAACACCCAGGCGCAGACGTAAGTGAAGTATCTTCTCGATAGCGGCGTATGGCTCTGGAGTATCGCCACCATCGAACGAATCAACGCTTTCGGTCGCGAAATTATAGAGAGCGGCCAGTCGGAAATATACTTTTCCGCCGCGAGCGCGTGGGAGCTAAGCATCAAAGCACGCCTCGGCAAATTGGTTCTCCCCTCGCCTCCGGCTCAGTGCATACCGGCTTTCATGGCGAAGCAGAGACTGCGGCCACTCCCGGTGACGCACCTTCATGCCGTCAAGGTGTACGATCTCGCTCTGCACCACAGCGATCCCTTCGATCGCTTGATCATTGCGCAGGCCATCCTTGAAGAGATGACTGTGCTCACCGCGGATCGCCTATTCCGCAAGTATCCGGTCGAAATAGTCTGGTGCGGAAAATAAAATTGGGCGCGATGAATCGCGCCCCATGCCTGCTCACTATCAATGCCCATCGCCCGGAAGCCGGAAGCCGAAAACCGTTTTATACTCCGACAGGCTGCTTGCTGCGCACCAGCACCGGCGTCAGCCAGTTGTGCCGGTCGGGCTTCTCGCCGCGCACGATGGCGTAAAACTCTTTCTGGATCGCCTTGGTGATCGGGCCAATTTCGCCCTTGCCCACAAGGATTTTATCGACCGACCGAATGCCGGTCACCTCGGCCGCCGTGCCGGTAAAGAAAGCTTCCTCGGCGATGTAGAGCATCTCGCGCGGCAGCATCTGCTCTAGAATCGGAATGCCAAGATCGCGCGCGATCTGCAGCACCGAATCGCGCGTGATGCCGGGCAGCACCGAGTTGCCCAGCGGAGCCGTCATGAGCGTGCCTTTGCGAACAAGAAAAACATTTTCGCCCGAGCCTTCGCTGATGTATCCGTTCACGTCGAGCGCAATGCCTTCGACGTAGCCGTTGACGATGGCCTCCATCTTGATGAGCTGCGAGTTCATGTAGTTCGCGCCCGACTTGGCCATGGCCGGCAGAGTGTTGGGCGCGATGCGCGTCCACGATGAAACGCAGACGTCGGCGCCGTCGCTCTCACTGCCCAGATATTTCCCCCACGGATAATTGACGATGTAAACCTCGGTCGGCGAGTTGAAGGGATTCACGCCCGCCTCGCCATAGCCGCGCAGAATCACCGGACGCACGTAGCTTGGCCACACGCCGTTGTGGCCCACCATCTCCAGCATGGCCTGCACGATCTCCTCGCGCGTGAACGGCACTTCGATGCGGTATACCTTGGCCGAATCCAGCAGGCGCTGAATGTGTTCCTGGGCGCGGAAGATCGCGCCGCCGGCGGGCAGCTTGTAACAGCGGATGCCCTCAAAGACAGAGGAGCCATAGTGAATCACGTGCGACATCACGTGAATGTTGGCGTCGTCCCAGGGGATGAGCTTGCCGTTGTGCCAGATCTTGTCGGTCTTCTGAATTGCCATGCGGACTCCTTCGCTGCGGTATGTCTGCGATCGGTAACGAGGGCTGAATCTTTCCTCCGGCGACTGCAGCGGAACGAGGCGCGAAACCCAACCAGCGTTACAGGACATTATAGCCGAGGCGCCACGCCGAGGCGCGGACTCAGGATCGCCACAATGTTCCGGCCGGAACAGAGGTGCAAATGGGAGAAATGTTCCGTGCGGAACATTGTGGATATCACGGAAACTGTGAATAATCTTCTTTAAGCTATAGTGCTGACGCCGCAAGTGCAGTGCCTGCCAGAAGTTGGACGGGCACGAATATACTTGCAACACCCATAAAGACTTTGGGTGCGTCATCTACGCTTTATAAGTGATTGATGGGGTTGACTTTAGCTCGCCTCGTGTGCATAAACTACGCGGGTGGCCACCCTGCCAGAATTAGCTGCCAGAATTAGCTCCCAGCAATAATGCCTTCGTTGGTGCTCGCCAGTTTTGGATCACCCGCCCCTTCGATCTGCTAATTTGGTGGGATATGGAAGAGTTTAGCGCATCGACATTTGTCAAAATCGGAGAAACTATAGAGAAACTACGTGCCGACTGGGCTAGAGGGCCGAAGGATAAGCTGGTGGACCTTGTGGGTTTCGATGTCGATCTGCTGAATTTGGTCATGACCAACTGCCAGAAGATCGGGCTAACTGTAGCTGCCAGCCATGCCAATCGCCTGAGGGATGATCTCAGCCGAGAGGGAGCAACTTATACCACAGCAACAATCGCAAGTCGGTTCGAGTTCATTCTCGACACAATCATGATCGAGATGCGCCAGAACGTGTTTATGTACATCCCACGCGGACGCTCCGGTCGTTATGGGCTGGAGCAACCATTTGGAGAGTCGGTTGCCAAGCAATTCCCATCGGCATCTTTCGATGCTAAGGAAGCGGGCAATTGCTTCGCTGCTGGTCGATACACCGCGTGCGTTTTTCACTTAATGCGCGGCCTTGAGGTAGTTCTAGCAGCATTTGCGGCAATCTTCGCCGTTCCTAGCGACCACACCAACTGGCACAACATTATCGAACGTCTTGAGAGCAAAATTCGGGAT
>JBAVAV010000689.1:0-3035 GCA_049585895.1 Candidatus Sulfotelmatobacter sp.
AAGCCGTGGTGCGGCAGAAGTTGAAGACGATGGTCACCGACCCCGCGCGCGTGCGCCGTTCGGACCCGGGCAATCCCGATGTTTGCCCGGTCGGCGATCTGCACAAAATCTTCAGCAGCAAAGAAACGATGGCGAAAGTGTATGACGGCTGCCGCTCGGCGGGCATTGGCTGCATCGAGTGCAAGAGTTGGGCCGCCGATGCCCTGGTTGACTTGTTGACTCCCGTGCAGGAGCGGCGCAAGAAATTTGAAGAGAATCCGAGGCTGGCATGGGATATTCTGGAAGCAGGCACGGAGCGGGCTTCGACCGCTGCGGCCGAGACCATGGCTGACGTGCGGCAAGCTATGGGAATGTCGCTAGCGTATGAGCCGCCGGTGGCGAACAGCGTGAAGTAGCGAGGATAGCGTTCGTACGAGATCCCTCATCCGCCTGAAGCCGGGATTCGGGATGAAGCTTTCGAATGTGAAGATGACGGCACAACGACAAATCGTTCCCGGGGTGGACGGCTCATCAGAGACCGTCTCGCCTGCGATTGTCGCATCACGGCCCGCCGCTGCAAAGTTGAGCGTGGTCGAGGGGAAATCCCAGAAGGAAGAAAGCGACTTTCCTTTTGCGGTAGCCGTGGGCGACGTCTACGAGGGCCCGCTCGACCTGTTGCTCGACCTGATCCGCAAGCAGGACATCGATATTTACGATATCCCCATCGCCCGCATCACGGCGCAGTATCTGGCTTACGTGGAAAAGATTCGCGAGCTGGATGTGAACGTGGCTGCTGAGTTCATTTACATGGCTGCCGTGTTGATTCACATCAAGTCGAAGATGCTGCTGCCACGCGATCGGGATGGGTTGGCCGAAGAGCAAGAAGATCCGCGCGCGGAATTGGTGAACCGTCTGCTGGAGCATGAGAAGTTCAAGTCGGCGGCGCAGATGCTTTTGCAAAAGCAGCAGATCGAAGACGCGGTGTGGACCAATCCCTCGCTGCGGGAATTCATGGATGCGGAAGGGGCCGAGCCGGAAATCGCCGCCGATGTGATTGATCTGGTCAAGACGTTTCAGCAGGTGCTGGAGCGGGTGCGCACGCGGCCCATTATCGATGTCGACGACGAAACGGTTACGGTGGGCCAGATGATCGATTATTTGCGGAGGCGGCTGGCGCTGGAAGACCGGCCCATCCGGCTGAAACAGCTCTTGACGCGTGCGCCCTCCCGGCCAGCGCTGGTCTGCATGTTTCTGGCGCTGCTCGAACTGGTGCGGCTACAGGCCATTCAGGTGCGGCAGGACCGGCTGTTTGGCGAGATCGCGGTGCGCAAGCACACGCACTTCGACGAAATCATGAATGAACAGGCGGCAGTAAGGGACGATTGGAGATGAGAAGCAGGGGCCAGTGGTCATTGAGCAGCTGTTAAGACCACCGGCTTTGCTGTTCTCCAGTCACTGAACACTGACCACTATGAGTTTAAGAGCCCAACTCGAAGCCATTATCTATGCGGCGGAGACGCCGATTACGCTGGAGCAGATCTGCCAGCTAACCAGGGAATCGCTGACTGCGGAAGGAGCGGCGGACGAAAGCGAAATCAAATCGCGGGTTCGCGCCGCGTTGGAGGAATTGATTGCTGAATTCGGCGGGCCGGATCACGGCATCGAGATTCGCCAGGTGGCGGGCGGCTACCGCATGTCCACCAAGCCGGAGCAGCATGAAGTGGTGCGCGCCTTCGCCAAGAGCCTGAAGCCCCCGATTCGCCTCTCATTGCCGGCGCTGGAAACGCTGGCCGTGATCGCCTACAAGCAGCCGGCCACCGTGCCGGAGGTCAACGATATTCGCGGGGTAGATTCGGGCGGCGTGATTGGGACGCTGCTCGATCGCAAGCTGATCACCACAGCCGGGCGCAAGCAGGTGATCGGGCGTCCTATCCTTTATAAGACCACTAAGGAATTCCTCATGCGTTTTGGGCTGAAGGACGTGAACGAGTTGCCCAGCATGGAGGAATTCGAAAAGCTGGTTGCAGAATCGTTCCAGGCGGAGTTGATTCCCGCGGAGAGTGCGGCTGTGGAAAGTTTCAGCGCCCCGGAACCGGCAGCCGACGAAAATGACGATTCCGTTGCTGAGGCAAACTCCCGCGCACAGGAAGAGCCGCAGCTTGAGGAAGAGATAGAAAGATCGGCGGCTCCCCGGCAAGACTGATCCCTGAAACACCTTCACAGAGCGCAAGCTGTCATCATGCCTTCGGAAAGACTCCAAAAAATAATCGCGGCGGCAGGAATCGCTTCCCGCCGAAAAGCTGAAGAACTGATTTCCTCCGGCCATGTGCAGGTAAATGGTCAGGTTGTCAGCGAACTGGGAAGCAAGGCCGATCCGGAAACGGATCACATTCGCGTGAATGGCAAACTGCTTCACGGGGGCCAGCGTCACGTTTACCTTGTCCTGAACAAGCCCAAGGGATACGTCACCACGATGAGCGATCCCGAGAAGCGGCCCACGGTGATGGAACTGATCCGCGGCGTCAGAGAACGCGTGTACCCGGTGGGACGCCTCGACTATGCCAGCGAAGGTCTGCTGCTGTTGACCAACGATGGCACATTGGCGCACGGGCTAATGAAGGCGGCCTCGCACGTGGCGAAAACGTACGTTGTCAAGGTGGCGGGAACCCCTAACGAGGATGCAATCGCGAAGCTGCGGGCTGGAGTTTCCATTGCCACCGATGATGGCAAGCGCGTGAAAACGGGCCCTGCGGGAGTTCGTCTGGTGAAGGACGCTGTGAATCCGTGGTACGAGGTCACTCTGGTCGAGGGCCGCAACCGGCAAATCCGCCGCATGTTTGAAAAAGTGGGCCATCACGTAGAGAAAATCAAGCGCGTGCGCTACGGACCACTCAGGTTGGACGTCCCCCCGGGCAAGTTTCGCCCGCTTACGGCACAGGAAGTTGCCCAGTTGAAATCGGCGTGCGCAATTGGAATGGCCAGCGCAAACATTTCATGGCATGATGGGCCAGCACGATGAGCCGTTTCTTCGATCTCGTCTCCAAACCGGCGCGCGA
>JBAVAV010000690.1:0-2085 GCA_049585895.1 Candidatus Sulfotelmatobacter sp.
GTGAACCGGCTGTGCGGCTCGGGAATGCAGTCGATTGTAAATGCGGCACAGATGATTCAGCTGGATGAGGCGAAGATTGTGCTGGCGGGCGGGATGGAGGCCATGTCGCAGGCTCCGTTTGTGATTCGCGGGCGCGACGGATTTACGTTGGCTCCCGGCGGCAAGCTGGAAGATTCGCTGATGGTGGCGCTGCTCGACAGCTACTGTGGTTTGTACATGGCGAATACGGCGGAGCTGTACGGCGAGCAGCAGGGCATCACGCGGCAGGCGCAGGATGAGTTCGCGCTGCGCTCGCAGCAGAAAGCCGATGCGGCCTATAAAGAAGGACGCATTCAGGAGGAGCTGGTGCCGGTGCCGCTGCGCAATGCGAAGGGCGAGGCAACAGGAGAATCGCTTACAGAAGATGACCACCGGCGTTCTCAGACCACAATAGAAGGATTAGCCAAGTTGAAGGCTGCATTTGGGAAAAATGGCACAGTGACTGCGGGCAATGCCAGCGGAATTGTGGACGGCGGAGCGGCGGTGGTTTTAATGTCGCTGGAGGATGCTTCCAAGCGTGGGCTGAAGGCTCTGGGGCGAATCGTAAGTTGGGGAATTGCCGGTGTCGAGCCGAAGCTGATGGGACGCGGTCCGGTGCCGGCGACGAAGGTGGCGCTGCAGAAGGCTGGGCTGTCGCTCGACTACATCGATCTGATCGAAGTGAATGAAGCGTTCGCGGCGCAGTATCTGGCGGTCGAAAAAGAGTTGGGTCTGGATCGCGAGAAGGTGAATGTGAACGGCGGAGCGATTGCGTTGGGGCACCCGCTGGGCGCAACCGGGACGCGCTTAGTGATTACTTTGCTGTATGAATTGCGGCGGCGGAAGAAGAAGTATGGGCTGGCCACGGCGTGCATCGGCGGCGGGCAGGGGATTGCGATGATTGTGGAGAGTATGAATTAAGTTGCCGCAGGAAGGCTTTCGTGGGTCTCGTAAAGTGGATGTTTGTGTTCGCTTATTTCTTAACCCCGCTCTTTATGGCGGCTGATGGATCGGTCTATGGAACAGTTAGAGATCCTACCTTTTCCGTTGTTGCTAATGTGCCAATCGTTATCACAAGCGCAAACACTGGCAAGAAGATTCAAACTCGAACTGGTAGGGCGGGTGACTTCGGGCCGATATCTTTGCCCATTGGAGAGTACAAGGTCCAGATCACAGCATTGTGTTACAAGCCGTATTCCAAAGTAATCGAAATCGCCGATGGTCAGGTTTTGTATCTGGACATACGGGTGAATGTATTGCGGACGAAGGAGTGCCAAACAGAGTTGGAAAGCAAGCGACGTCACTGCATCGCCTGATTTCGGAGAGGAATTGATGATTCAAAAAGTTGGCGTACTCGGTTGCGGCTTGATGGGTTCCGGCATCGCGCAGGTCTGCGCGACGGCTGGGTTCGACGTCACCGTGCTTGAGGTGGAGCAGAAGTGTCTCGACAAGGGATTTGCGGGGATCGAGAAGTCTTTGGCGAAGTTTACCGAGCGTCCTGTGGAGAAGGGCGGGATCACGGCGCAGCAGAAGGACGCGATCCGCGCGCGGCTCAAAGGGACGACCAACAAGGCCGATCTGGCCGATTGCGACATTATTATTGAGGCCATCATCGAGAACGTGGAAGAAAAGAAAAAGATGTACGCGTCGCTCGATGGCGTAGCGAAGAAAGACGCGATATTTGCTTCGAATACGTCTTCGATTTCGGTGACTGAGCTTTTGACGGCGGTGAAGCGGCCGGAGCGGTTTATCGGGCTGCACTTTTTTAATCCTGTTCCGCTGATGAAGCTGGTGGAAGTGGTCCGGACGATCGCCACTGCCGACGACGTTTACCAGACGGCTTACGAGTTCGGAAAAAAGTTGGGCAAGGTTCCGGTGCGCACGTCGGACAAGACGGGATTCATCGTCAACCGACTGCTGGTGCCGTATCTGCTCGATGCCGTTCGTGCGTACGAAGAGGGCGTGGGATCGATTGAAGACATCGATAATGCCATGAAGCTGGGCTGCGGCTATCCCATGGGACCGTTTACGCTGCTGGATTTTGTCGGCCTCGATACGACCTATTAC
>JBAVAV010000691.1:0-3306 GCA_049585895.1 Candidatus Sulfotelmatobacter sp.
ACTCTAAGTATAATAAATTTCAATGACTTGAAGTCGATTTGTCACCGCCTTCAAGGGCTTGGGTTGAGGCGATTTTTCACTCTTGTTTTTGGTGCAAAACAAGATCTAGTTCCACGGCAAAATCCGGGCATTCTCCACGGAGCGGAATGGCCACCAAAGAGATCAATACCCCCATCGTCGAAACCAAAACAAAAAACGGAAAAGTGACCCCGATCACCACCGCCAACGGCGGCGGCAACGGCGACTACAATGCCGATTCCATCAAAGTCCTCGGCGGCATGGAAGCGGTGCGGAAGCGCCCCGCCATGTATATCGGCTCGACCGGCGAGATGGGATTGCACCACCTGGTCTATGAGGTCGTGGACAACTCCGTCGATGAGGCGCTGGCGGGCTTTGCCGACAAAATTGAAGTAACCATCCACCTCGACAACAGCATTACCGTGATTGACAACGGGCGCGGCATTCCTGTGGATGATATGGACATCGACGGTGAAAAAATTTCCGCGGCGCAGGTCGTGATGACCAAGCTGCATGCGGGCGGGAAGTTCGACTCATCGTCGTACAAAGTTTCCGGCGGGCTTCACGGCGTGGGTGTTTCCTGCGTCAATGCGCTCAGCGAGAACCTGGAACTTGAGATTTGGCGCGACGGTTCCACCTGGCAGCAGACCTACTCGGCTGGCGAGCCCACCAGCAAGCTGAAGAAAACGGGCGCCACCAAGCGGCGCGGGACCAAGGTTCACTTCCAGTTCGACCGCAGCATCTTTACCGCGACCGAATACAGCTACGACACCCTGGCGCAGCGGCTGCGCGAATTGGCATTTCTGAACAAAGGCCTGCTGATCACGCTCACCGATGAGCGCTCCACCGATGCCAAGACGGGCGAGCCCAAACACACCGACTTTAAGTACAACGGCGGCATTGCCGAGTTCATCAAGCATCTGAACCGAGGCAAGCAGGTGCTGCACGACAAGCCGATCTACATGGAAGCCGAGCGCAGCGGCGTGGTCATGGAGATTGGGCTGCAGTACAACGACGCATATTCCGAGACTTTGTTCAGCTTCGCCAACAACATCAACACGGTCGACGGCGGCACGCATCTCTCAGGCTTCCGCACCGCGCTGACCCGGACCATCAACTACGCCGGGCAGCAGATGGGCCTGTTCAAAGATGTAAAAGAGAATTTGACCGGCGACGATGTGCGCGAAGGTCTGGTTGCGGTGATCAGCGTAAAGCTCTCGCAACCGCAGTTTGAAGGGCAGACCAAAGGCAAGTTGAATTCCGACATTGCCGGAATCGTGACCGCGTTCGTGAACGAGCGCCTGGGCGCGTTCTTCGAGCAGAACGCCACCGTGGCGCGCAAGATCATCAACAAAGCCATCGACGCAGCCCGCGCCCGGGAAGCGGCGCGCAAAGCCCGCGATCTCACGCGGCGCAAGGGCGCGCTTGATTCCGGTGGCCTGCCGGGCAAGCTGGCCGATTGCTCGGAACGCGATCCCAACCGCTGCGAACTGTTTTTAGTCGAGGGCGAATCCGCCGGCGGAACCGCCAAACAGGGCCGCGACCGCCGCTTCCAGGCAATTCTTCCGCTGAAGGGAAAAATTCTCAACGTCGAGAAGGCGCGCTACGACAAGATGCTGGCGCACGAAGAAATTCGCGCCATGATCACAGCGCTGGGCACGGGCATTGCCAAGGAAGATTTCGATCCCACTAAAGTGCGCTACGGCAAGATCATCCTGATGACCGACGCCGACGTCGACGGTTCGCACATCCGCACGCTCCTGCTGACGTTTTTCTTCCGCCACATGCAGGAGCTGATCAAGCGCGGCAATGTGTACATCGCGCAGCCGCCGCTCTATTCCATCAAGAAGGGCAAGTCGCAGCAGTACATTAAGAACGACGACGAATTCGATAAAGTCATGCTGAAGCGCGCCTCCGAAGGCCTCAGCGTGCGTTATGGTGAGGGCGCAGCCAAACTCGACGGAGCGAACCTGTCGCGCTTCATGTCCGTGCTGAAGGAATATCTCGGCTTCTTCGACAAAGTGGACAAGCGCCTGCGGGACGAGAACGTAACCGAACTGCTCCCCAAACTTGATTTGTCGAAGCACGCCGATTTTGAAGGCGACAAGAAGACTCCGCCGAAAAAGATCGAGCGCCTGGAACGGGAATTGAACAAGCTGCAAAAAGAACGCAAGTTCAAGAGCGTGGAAGCGCGCTTCGACGAAGAGCACAACCTGTGGGAGGTGCGGTACATCAGCTCGCAGGGAGCCGAGCATGTCATCAACTGGCAACTGGCTTCGAGCGCGGAATGCCGGCAGATGATCGCGAAGTTCAAGCAGATTGAGGAGCACCTGAAGCCTCCGTTCTTTGTGGAAGGCGCGGCCAAAGCGCCGGCAGCCAGCGGCAACGGCGATGAAGCCGCAGACGGCGAGGCTGGCGAGCAAGAAGCAACCGCGAAAGACGGAAGAGAGAAAGACGAAAAATCGGAAAAGAAAAGCGTGAAGCCCGCGCCCAAGCGCAAAGTCGAAATGGAAACGGTCGAGAAGTCAAACGCCCGCGACCTCTTCGACTACGTGAAAAAAGAAGGCAGCCGCGGCTACGACGTGCAGCGCTACAAAGGCCTGGGCGAGATGACCGCCCCGCAGTTATGGGAGACCACAATGGACCCGGAGCGCCGCACCCTGCTCTCGGTAAAGCTCGAGGACATCGCCGAGTGCGAAACCATCTTCACCACGCTCATGGGCGAGGACGTGGAAGCCCGCCGCAAGTTCATCGAGGACAACGCGCTGGACGTGAAGAATCTGGATATTTAGGCCGGTCTGGGGAAGTATGCGAAGGGACGATGCAGAACGGAACCGCCCGACCACAGCCCCCGAAGGGGCGGCATATGATAGCCCCGGACGTAAATCCGGTGTTAGCAGGCCAACTGAGAAAATCTCCGCCCTCGATCTGAGCATTAGATTCTTGTAGCTTTTCGCCTAACATTTGGGTTTTGCACTCACTTAATCAGCGCAATCTCTTTCGGCTCACCTTCAGGCGTGACCACAAGGTTCACGCCTCATCCCTTATCCTCCTCCGCTTGCAGCCGAATGTGAACGTTGCCCATCTTCGTTAGGCTGGCGATGAATGGCGGACGATGCTTCTTGCAGACCCGCATCATTTCAGGCAATGCAGAAACCAGAACGGCGGCCATTTCTCCGCCGTTCAAATTCCCCGAAGTGAAGTAAAATTCCCGCACGCGGTTAGCGAGCACGGCCTGTTTCTCCAGATCGTTGAAGCGGATGAGTTTGTCTTTGGTTAGTAAAATCC
>JBAVAV010000692.1:0-6822 GCA_049585895.1 Candidatus Sulfotelmatobacter sp.
CAGCGCCGAGAGTCTTTGCGACAAACTGGAAACCCGCAGACCTGAAAACGGCCGAGAAGTCCTCTGCAAAGTGGTATGCCTCAGGATCATTCATCGGCACGGTGATCATCACCTTCGCGCCCCTAAATGGGCCCATTGCAGAGATTAGGATCGCTTTTTGTTGGTCCGTAAGGTGACGAGACCCTGAAGAGCGCCGGAGTTCGTTGACACCCTTGAGTATGTCATCCAGTTTCGCCATGACCGCATCGGGATCAAGCTGGTTCGCCAGGATCTTGTTCAGGATGGCGAGCATCTTCTGCCCCTGCTCTTTGCCAATTCCGCAGTTGATCGTGAATGTGTTGTTGCTTCCCGGGACAGCTGGGCTGCATGCTCCTGTTGTCTCCGCCTTTCCCGTTGTCGTGGTCTGACTCCCGCATGGGATGCTGATCAAGAGCGACAGGATCAGGCTGTATCTCACGGCTCACTCCTTCATTTCGGTGGTGTCGGTTTCTTCTCGGGATGGGAAGATTGATCGTATCGGACGTCGTTTCCGTTTCCAGTGTTCGCGGGGCTATTATCGCCTGAGGTGGATGCCGAACCGCTGACCTGTGGCGGCGCGCTTGGGACTCTACCCTTTTCAACCTGTCTCGCTAACACAAGCCAAAGAGCGCCGGAGCATATAGCGCCTAGCACCATTATCGAAATCAGGGACATCCGGGGGTACGGAGTTCCAAAGGTTTCGTAGATGGCCTTCAACCATTCCATCGGGTTCATAAACAGCGGGAGTGCTAGGAGGCAACCTTAGCGTCGGCTGTGCACCAGCTTCAGCCCATCCGCCTGCAGGATGCGCTGAATCTGATTGCGGGCGTGAACCGACCACGGACCGGTCGTGTCGAGCCTGACATACTGCTGCCAGTGCTTGAGCGCCTTGCGCGGCTCGCGGGTTTTTTCGTAGGCAAGGGCAAGATTGTAATGCGCGTCTGCATAGGTGGGAGCAAGCTGAATCGCCATCTTGTAGGTCTGGATGGCCTCCTGCACGCGTCCGGTTTCGTCCAGCACGTTGCCGAGATCGAAGTAAGCCAGGGCATAGCGCGGATCGGCTTCCAGAGCCGCCCTGTAGTGTCTCTCCGCCAGCCGGAACTCCTGCCGGTTGTAATAGAGGGTGCCCAGGTTAATGTGAGCAGCGGCATGCGCCGGCTGCAAACCGATTACCTTGTGGTAGGCGGCCAGCGCTTCCGCTTGCGCGGTGGGATCCTCTTCCAGCGCCACGCCTCGCGCGAACCAGTTGGCAGCTTCGTCCTCGTACGGACTGGGATCGGGAGCGGGAATCGGCGTGCTGGTAACTACCTTGTCGCCGGGCGCGAAGTCCATGACAAACTGTCCAGCAATCGGCTCCAGCAACTTGCCGCCGTGTCGGAAGGCAACCCGGTGCCGGTTGGTAGAGGAAGCGCTTGCCTCAAGCAGCGGATTCTGCATGCCTGCGGCCTGCTTCTGCATTGCTTCCAGCGATTGCCGGATTACTGACGGGCGCACGCTCATGGCGCACAAATCGCGAACCTTCTTGATTTTCAGCAGATCGGAAAAAGAATATGCCGGCGCCGGGGCAACCAGCCCGGTGCGCTCCCAGTTGGTCAACTGGCGCGGGGTGAGATGCAGAATCCTAAGCAAATCTTCTCGGCTATACACAGTTTTGGGCAGCTTCCCGCGCCCCCGAGCAGGAACCTGTTGCGCTATTATCCGCAACTTGCAACCGTCAGCGCAACAGCAATTCGCTGGGAAAGCTGTGGAGAACCTGGTTGATTCACATGCCGCAAGAATGGTGCAGACCGGTCTCCGGGGCAATTCCCAGCTGTCGTTCCGAGCAAAGCGAGGAATCCGGGTTTCCGGCTACACAGTCACGGCCGCCTGGTACTCCTCGTACGATCCCTTGAAGTCGGTGAGCTTGTGGTCGCTCTCGAAGTGCCAGATTCGGGTAGCCACTTCGTCGATCAAGTCGTGATCGTGGGTCACCAGAAACACCGTTCCCTGATAGCGCTGCAGCGAGATGTTCAGAGCGTTGATGGATTCAAGGTCCAAATGGTTGGTAGGTTCGTCGAGCACGAGCACGTTGGGCTTCTGCAGCATCAGCTTGCAAAAGAGCAAACGCGAGGCTTCCCCACCCGACAAAATGCTGGTCGATTTGGTCGCTTCCTCGCGGGCGAACAGCATCTGGCCGAGCAACCCGCGAATTTCTTCGGTGACGGCCGCGGAATCCCATTGATGCAGCCATTCGAGAACCGTCATGCCGCCTGCAATCAGGCTGCGATGATCCTGCGCAAAGTATCCGATGGACGCTTCGTGCCCCCAGATTACCTTGCCGGAGTCGACGAACGGACCGTTATAGCCGCTGGTCTTGCGCAGTTCGGCCTCGGGCGTAGTGGGCGAATTCGCCAGAAGAGCGTTCAGCAGGGTGGTCTTGCCGGCGCCGTTGCGGCCCATCAACGCGATTTTTTCTCCGCGGATGATGCTGGCCGTGAAATCGCGAATAACACGCATCTCCCCATAAGCCTTGCCCAGATGCTCGATCTCGAGGATGTGCTTGCCGGAGAGCCGCTTCTGCTCAAACTTGATATATGGGCGCTGGATGTTCGACCGGGCCAACTCCGTCACCTGCAGCCGTTCCACTTCCTTGCGGCGCGACTGCACTTGGCTCGACCGCGTGCCGGCTGCGAAGCGCGCGATGAATTCGTTCAATTGCGAAATCTTCTTTTCGCGCTGGGCGTTCTGCGATTCGATCTGTGACCGGACCTGCGTTTTGGCCACCACCATGTCATCGTAGCTGCCCGTGTAGGTGATGATGGTCTCGTAATCGATATCGGCGATGTGCGTGCAAATGCTGTTGAGGAAATGCCGGTCGTGCGAGATGGCAATAACCACGCCGTCGTAGACGTTCAGGAATCCCTGCAACCAGTGGATCGAATCCAGATCCAGGTGGTTCGTCGGCTCATCCAGAAGCAGCGCCTGGGGATGACCGAACAGCGCCTGCGCCAGCAGTACCCGGACTTTCTGTCCGCCCTGCAATTCGCTCATCTTGCGCGCGTGCAACTCGTCGGGAATGTCCAGACCTTGCAGCAGGATGGCGGCGTCGCTCTCGGCGGTGTATCCATCTTCTTCGCCGACAATGCCTTCGAGTTCGCCCAGCTTCATGCCGTCCGCGTCGGTCATGTCGTGCTTGGCATAGATCCCGTCGCGCTCCTGCATCGCGGTCCACAGCCGCTTGTTTCCCATGATGACGGTGTCGATGACGGAGTAAGCGTCAAACGCGAATTGGTCCTGGCTCAACACTCCCAGCTTCCGCGGGCGCACGACCGTGCCCTTCTGCGGGTCGAGTTCGCCGCTGAGCAGCTTCATGAACGTGGACTTGCCTGAGCCGTTGGGCCCGGTCAGGCCATAGCGCTTGCCCGGCGTGAACGCGGTCGAGACTTCGTCAAACAGCACTTTGGCGCCGTAGCGCATCGACACATTGCTGACGGAAAGCATGATTTCTGGTTTCTCTTCTTCTTTTTTCTTGAGGGCTTCTTCAGGAAGCTTCTTCAGGAACTGCGGGGGAATTCCGCCAAGACGGCACGCAGCTGGAGTTAATAGAATATCACGCCTAAGGATTGACTTGCCGCGTGGGGAGATGGTGCCCTAAGTTCTTTAACCACGGAGGACACAGGGCCGCCACAGAGGCTTGACTCCCTGGCGTTTCCTCTGTGATCCCCAGTGTCCCCTGTGGTTTATCAGGAGTTCTACCGCGCCGGACTCCCGCTGGCTTCGATCAATTGCTGCACTGGCCCAACCACCATGAGCAGCAGGTCAGCTTTCGATCTCTTCGCCTGCTCGAGCAGCGTACGTTCCTGTGCCCTCCAAGCCTCCGTCGAGGATTCAGATTTATCCAGATAATCGAGTGCCTGCAGGCCGGCAGCGCCCAAAGCGGAAAGGTCCTCCGAGAGAGGTATGTCTTCGTGCAGAAGAAAAGATTGCTCCAGCAGCGGGTGCAGCCGGGCATCGTTATCGCGCCAGGTGGCGAGCGATATCCTGATCTGCGCTTCGGCGTCTCGGTCTTTATAGCCGCTTTGGATGTATGACTGAACAAGCTCGCCAAAACGCCGCGCTACGTCGCTCTCCGGGCTGGCGGCGTCGACCAGGCGGTCGAGCGGAGCGCGAAAATCCCACGGAACTTTTACAGCGTCCATGCGGGCATAGTCCTTGACCGGCTCAACCACATCGGCGAGGGTACGAAGGGCGGCGATGTCGTCGGTTCCAGCCATGCGGTGGAGCATGGCGATCTTGCCGGACCGGTGAGTGAGGCCGAGCCATTCGAGGCGCCAATTCAACTGGCTGAGCCGCGCGTACATCGAGCCTGCATCTTGAACTTCTTGCGGCGACCACAGCCGTTCGGCGATTGCCGCAGTGCGAGGCCACAGTCGTGAATCCAGGATCTCCGGCGTCACCCACTCCGTCCACATGCAGGCCTCGCCGCCGAGAACGCGATTTTTCTCCTCGGGGGTCAAAGTTGCAGCGGAGCCGCTCATCGGGTCGATGGCATAATGCCGCGCCGCCGGCCACATCAAATCCAGATAGTAGCCGAAAGAAAGCAGGCCGTTATAGCCTTGCTTCGCCGCCGTGGCCAGCGATTCCTGTCCGCGCCAGGATTGAATGACGATGGTCTTGGGCAAGTCAGGATACAGAACCTCGTCCCACCCGACCATGATTTTGTGGTGCTTCGCCAGGATCTTCTGCAGGCGCTGATTAAAGTAGGCTTGCAGGTCCTGATTGTTATTCATGCCGTGGGCACGGATGAACGCCTGAATCTTGGGATTGGCATTCCACTGCTGGCCGTTGACCTCGTCTCCGCCAATATGAAAGTAGGCATCGGGAAAGAGCTTGGCCATCTCGGCGACGAACTTGTCGAGGAACTTGTAGGTCGCCTCCTGCGTCGGGTCCATCACGGCATCGGGCGCGCCGGGCTCGATCTTGTACGGACCAGGACCGCTGGCCAGTGCTGGATAGCCCACCAACCACGAGCCGCTATGGCCAGGGATGTCAAATTCAGGAAGCACGCGGATGCCCCGACTGTGCGCATAAGCGATGAAATCGCGCATGTCAGTCTGCGTGTAATAGAAGCCATCGGAGCCCATTTCATGCAGCTTGGGGAAGCGCTTGTTCTCCACGCGAAAGCCCTGGTCATCGGAAAGATGCAGGTGCAGAACGTTCATCTTCACCGCCGCCATGCCATCCAGGTTGCGCTTGAGCACATCGAGCGGAATAAAGTGGCGGCTCACGTCGATGAGCAAACCGCGCCACGGGAAGCGCGGCTGATCTTTTATGGTAACGGCGGGGACGGCAAATCCGGCAGGTGTCGTCTGGACCAGCTGGAGGAAAGTCTGCAGACCGTGCAAAATGCCCAGCGGATCAGGGGCGGTGAGCTTCGCGCCGGAGCCTGTAATCGCCAGCTCGTAAGATTCGTCTTCGCCTAACATCTGGACCTGCTCCCGGCCACGGTCGGCGTGGATCATCAGAGTTGGACTTGCGGCGGCGGAGTGGGACTGGAAATGGATCCCCGTTTGCCGAGAGAGCTGAGTCTCGAACCTTTGTACCCCCCGATCCAGCGACGCGTCGTGGAAACCCGAGACCGCGACGGAGAAAGATCGGTCGATGAGCAACTGCCCGGTGCCTGGCTGCACCATGGAGGGCACCGGCATGAGATTGAACTGCGGTTGAGATTGGGCAGCGGCGAAGAGGGCCTGGATGACTACCGTGATTCCGAGCAACAGGGTTCGCATGGTCAAGTCACCCTGACAAGCTGGCCGGGGCGGACAGAAGGCAACACTCGAAGCACTTCCGGAAGGTGAAGCAGCAAATCATCGAGCCTACTCGATCTGGGGTGGATAAGGATCACCGCGATGCTTCGCTGCTTCAGGTTCTGTTCATACTCAATCCCACGATCAATCGTCAGAAATACTTGGAAGCCCGCTGTTTCGGCAAGGGACAGGAGTTCTCCGTTCTTCCTCCCGGCCAAGCCAGCCTCCGGCACGGTTTGACAATCATGGCCAAGCAGATGATTCTTCAGTTTTCGGGGAACACATTCGTCAAGCAGCAATTTCATCGCAATTCGCTAACAACGAGCGATTTGGCATGTTCAAGGGCCTGGACGGCTGCTTCGCGTGTCACGGTTGGAAAGTCATCGAGGAAATCACTCAGAGGCTGGCCACCTTCCAGATAATCCAAGAGCGCCTGGAAAGGAACGCGCGTGCCTCGGAAAACCGGTGTTCCTCCGAGCACCTCGGGATCCCGTGTGATCACGCTGTTAAGTGAGGCCATGAGATGTCGCTCCTTGCCGCGTTTCAAGTTTACTCCGAGGGCGGGGCCAAAAGACACCAGAAGCGAAGTCCGAGGCCCGACTCAGTGTCCTCCGCCCAGCTCGCGCACAATCGCTCCCACAAACTGCTTGGCGTCGCCGAAGAGCATCAGCGTGCGGTCGAGGTAATAGAGGGGGTTGTCGATGCCGGCGAAGCCCGGACTCATGCTGCGCTTGATGACCATGCACGTGTGGGCCTTGTCCACGTCAAGAATGGGCATGCCGAAGATGGGGCTGGATTGGTCGGTGCGGGCGGCGGGGTTGGTAACGTCGTTGGCGCCGATGATGAGGGCCACGTCGGTTTGCGGGAAGTCGCTGTTGATCTCTTCCATTTCGATGAGGCGGTCATAAGGAATGTCGGCTTCGGCGAGCAGAACGTTCATGTGGCCGGGCATGCGTCCGGCAACTGGGTGGATCGCGAAGCGAACGTCGACACCTTTCTTGGTGAGCGCGTCGTAGAG
>JBAVAV010000693.1:0-3697 GCA_049585895.1 Candidatus Sulfotelmatobacter sp.
GAATATCCACCATCTTCTTCCCAGCGATCCTGCTGCGTGACCGGTCCGTTGCGCAGAATGAAACTCACCGCCTGGCGCACCATCGGCCACCAGCGCTCAAGTTTCCCTAGACCTTCTGCCGCTTCGCGGCGCAGAAGGTCGAGCAGCAGGATCGGGAAGGCGGTCTCATCCATTTGGACGCCGCTCCAGTAGGGTCTGCCGTCGAGCCAGAGATTCTGCGCCCAGTTGCCGGCCGCCTCCTGCGTGGTCTCCAGATAGCTCAGCACGCGGACAGCATCGCTGACGGCGCCCGCGGCCAGCAGCGCTCCCGCGCTTTCTACGAGATCGCGCGGCCAGATGAGGTGGTAGCCGCCGAGATCCTCATCCCCTTTGTTGAATCCCCACGGAATGGAAAGGCTGGCGATGATTCCGCCGAGGAAATCCTTGGATTCGTGAGTCCGCAAGACCGCGACGGAAGTACGGTAGAGATCGTTCTGACGCCTTTGCTCATCGAGTTTCAGCAGACTTTTCTGCCACTCCCTCCAACGGTCTACATAATGTTGGAAGAGTTGACTGTAATCTTCGAACAGGCTCGAGCGAACTTGCTGTCCGGCTTCAGTGGGGATCGAACCAAATCCCAAGGCCAGCACGAACTCTCCATTGCAGGAGGCGAGGTCGATCTCTCCAGTGCAGGCGATGTTGCCGTTCTCCGCGCGCTGATATTCCCACTCCATCTGGAAGTGATCGGAAAGGTCCTGCCATCCGTCGGAGGTACCGACGAACCCCAGAGACATTTTTATCCAGGGCGCGGAAGCGGCCAGCGCCAGCGCTGTGTCAGCATGTTCTGCGAAAAACATGGGCACGCCTTTGTAATCGCCAACCCAGCCGGTGTTACCGTATCCGCAGTTGGCCAGGTGCGGCGAGAGCAACGCATAAAGGTGATAGTCGGAGATCTGTCCCTGCAGCGGTTCGAAGCGAACTTTCTGCAGAATTACGTTGCGGCAAGGATCGGTAAGAACTTCCTTATGAATCCGGTAGCGGCCGCTGCTTTCTGTATTGGTCAGTTCAAAAACGGGAATGCCGGGCTCAAACGGCTTGTTTTCGAAGGTACAGTGCCGTTTTTCTTCAGAGAAAAAGGATTGGCCGTCGGTAACGATAAAGCCGAGATCGCGGGTGCAAGCCTGATCGACGCGGGGAAAGTACACTTCATTGAGGATGCCGTGGCTGAGCGTAAACCAGACCTTGCTATGCTGGTTTAAGGCAGTTCCCACGCCAGTCTTGGCGCTTGAGGTCCAACGCGGAGGAATTCCGGGCCAGCCTGGAGCAAAGCGCGAAGGCGAAGAATTCATGAGCTTCCGGTCCCGCAGAGTGTTGCAGGTTTTACATCAGTTTGACAAATGGCACTCGCCGGCGCAACCACCGGTGGCATCAAAGAAAGTGAACAAGAAGCGGCGCTTGTAAACGATCCGCGATACGCGATAATGAGACGACGCTCGGATGGATTTATGAGAGGCGTGTTCAACTCCACTGATGCACGGATATGCGCGTTGGTGGCAATGCTGCTCTGTAGCGCGGTTGCATGCGCTGGCTCAGAGGGCACGCCTGCATCCGTACCCATGAGGACAGCTCTGGACCAGGGGTTTACTGGTCTGTATAACCTCGATTTTACCGGCGCGCAGAAGGATTTTAGCGCGTGGGAGACCGAGCATCCGGACGATCCGGTGGGGCCGGTAAGCGAGGCGGCCGGCTATCTGTTTTCCGAGTTCAGCCGGTTGGGGATACTGGAGTCTCAATTCTATGAAAATGACAATGCCTTCGCCGCCCGCTCGAAGGTGAGTCCGGACCCTGCGGTGCGCGATCATTTTCAATCTGCCCTCGGCCGCTCCGAAACGCTCGCCCGCGCGCGTCTCGCGAAAGACTCAAAAGACCGCGACGGGCTGTTTGCCTTGACTCTCTCGGCAGGTTTGCAGGCCGACTACGCGGCGCTTATCTAGAAACGCAATTTGGCTTCATTGCACTACACGAAACAGGCTTCGACCTGGGGGCAGCAACTGCTGGCGGTTTGTTCCGACTGTGACGACGCGCTTCTGGCCACCGGATTCAGCAAATACATCATCGGCAGCATGGCCGCGCCGGTTCGCTGGTTGCTGCGTTTGGGCGGATTGCCCGGCGACCGCGAGGCAGGCATCGCGGACCTGCAGTTGACCGCACAACATGGGCACTATCTCGCGCCCTTCGCACGCATCCTGCTCGCGATCGCCTATGTTCGTCAGAAAGACAAGCCGCACGCTCTCGCCATGCTTGAGTCGCTGCGCACCGATTTCCCCGGCAACACCCTGTTTCCCCGCGAGATCGCGCGCCTGCAGACCGGCCATTAGGCCGGACCGCCACTTCATCTTTCTTTCGAGTCAATGACTGCCATGGGAAGAACGCTATTCCTTTGCTTCTTTGGGGCTCGCTTCCCCCTCGCCGACCGCGGCTTCGGCCCGGAGATCAGATCGGCGAGAGTCGTGTTGTCCAGAATCTGCGCAGCCGCATCGCGAACGTCCAGAAACACCTGATAAAGCGCGCGATGCGGAAGATCGCGGTCGATCAAGGTTCGCAATTGCTCCGCATCGCCAAACGGCGCCAGGGGACCGTCGATCAGGCGGATAATCTCACTCAAAGGAATGTCCGCAGCTTCGCGACGCAGCTGATATCCGCCTTTGGCGCCGCGGGCACTTTCAACGATGCGCGCGTTCTTCAGCTCGAGGAGAATCAGCTCCAGGAATTTCTCCGGAAGATCCTCTTCGTAGGCAATTTCGCGAATCTTGATTGCCCCCTGATGTTGCCTTCGGGCCAGCATCATCATTGCCTGGAGTGCGTACAGCCCTTTCTGCGAGATTCTCATGGCGGTTCATTATGGCATGAAGTCTATGCTTGTCAGAAAGTTTGCCAACTGTGCGCCTCCGCCCGTCATTCATAGGAAATTTATCCGTTTGTAACCGTCCTTTAACACAGCGCCGATAGAACGGGGAGTCAGGTACCTTAGGAGGAATCATCGTATGATCCGGCGAATCGCGCTTTTCCTGTTGTGCTCTCTTGTCCCCCTGTCGGCAGTGGGGCAGACGACTCTAAACGGCGCGGGTGCGACTTTCCCCTACCCGATGTATTCGAAGTGGTTCAGTGAATACCACAAGATGCACTCCGATGTTCAGGTTAACTATCAGTCCATCGGGAGCGGCGGCGGTATCCGTCAGGTGACCGAGGGTACGGTCGATTTCGGCGCCAGCGATATGCCTATGACCGACCAGCAGATGACCGAGGCTGAAACCAAGCTGAAAACCAAGGTTCTCAACATTCCCACCGTGTTGGGCGCAGACGTGCCCGCGTACAACATCCCGGGGGTAAGTGGCGAAGTGAAGTTCACCCCCGACGCGCTGGCGGGAATCTTTCTGGGCCGGATCACAAAGTGGAATGACAAGGCCATCACAGTCGCCAATCCGGGCGTGAACTTTCCCGACAAAGACATCATCGTAGTTCATCGTTCCGATGGTAGCGGCACTACCTTCATCTGGACCGACTATCTATCGAAGGTCAGCGCCGACTGGAAGAGCCAGGTAGGCAGCGGCACCTCCGTCAAGTGGCCCATCGGGCTTGGCGGAAAGGGCAACGAAGGGGTATCCGGGTCGATCCGCCAGTTGCAAGGCTCGATCGGCTACGTGGAACTGATCTACGC
>JBAVAV010000694.1:0-3556 GCA_049585895.1 Candidatus Sulfotelmatobacter sp.
CTGATGTTCAATGGCTACGCTGATCAGGTCGCCAGCCTGTACACCGGCATGGATCTGCGCAAGAATTTCTAGACAGGACCTCAGACGCCGGACCTCGGACATGGTCCGAACTGTTGGGTTTGCAGAAAGAAAAATGCTTGGTCCGAAGTCCGAAGTCTGAGGTCTGAGGTCCGAAGTCCGGTCCGAACTGATGAAATCCCGCTACCTTAAACCGATCGTCTTCCTGGTCGCGCTAATTCCGCTGGCGCGCCTGGCCTGGAAAGCCTTCCACGGCCTGCTCGGCGCCAATCCTATCGAGGTCATCACTCACTCCACCGGCGACTGGACTCTCCGCTTTCTTCTCATCACGCTTTCCATCACCCCGGTGCGCAAACTCACTCGTCAGTACTGGCTCATCGACTTCCGCCGCATGTTGGGCCTGTACGCTTTTTTCTACGGCACACTCCACTTCCTCACCTACATCTGGCTCGACAAATTCTTCAACTTCCACGAAATGCTCGCCGACATAGCCAAGCGCCGTTTCATCACCGCCGGCCTGACCGGCTTCGTTCTCATGATCCCGCTCGCGCTAACTTCCACCAAGGGATGGATTCGCCGCCTCGGCGGCAAGCGCTGGCAATGGCTGCACCGCCTCATTTACCTCAGCGCCACCGCCGGCATCATTCACTACATCTGGCTCGTCAAGGCCGACCTGCACAAGCCCCTGGAATACGCCGCGATACTGGCCGTGCTTCTTCTCTACCGCGTAATCGCCTGGGTCACGCCGAAAATGAAATCCCGTGTGCCCGCACCGTCGCCCAGCCTCGACGTCTCCGGTAACTGAGCGATTTTGCGCCACAGGCACGAGGGATGGTGCGGGCCTTCAAGGCCTGCGTCAAGAGGCGCGGAAAATCAAGGTTTCAGCCTCTGAGGTACTTAAGAGGAACGACTCCCGGCCCGCTAGTCTCGACCAATCACTCAGTCGCCCGGCCCTCCGCCGGCGGTGTCCTCGAATATGCCGCCCGTCCAAACATGACTCCGGTTTCCACCTCAACCGGCTTCCCGCCCCGCAGATGCGGCTTGAACTTCCATTGTTTTAGGGCTTCGTTAATGGCTCTGGCCTGATCGGGAAACGCGCTGAGACAGTGGATGTGTTTCACCCCGCCTTCTTTATCGATGATGATCCGGACCGGGACCGGGTTGAACCTGTGCTCGGTGAAAACCGGATCAACGCGCGTAATCATATTTTCGTCCCGCGCATAATCCTTGATGCACACGGGGACGGCGCTCCCGCCCGTCGCGACCTTGGGGTCAAGTTCCGCGCCCAACTTCATCTTATTCAAGTCCAACACCAGGCTCTCCAGCAGTTTGGTGTCACGGCTGGTTATCACGAATTCCACCGCGTGGCATCGTATTTCAGTCGCCAGAACATACCAATGCAACTGCGCCACCGGAGACCAATAGCCGAAGAAAGTAAAGCCGCGCCCGGCGATATTGGTCTGCGTCGGAGGGAGTTCCACTTTGTAGTCGGCCTGCAAATGGTCTTTGGAATAATTGATGAGTTCCATGGCGTTGGCCGCGGGCAGCGGCGAGAAGAACATGTCCTGCGCGGTGATCAACATGCTTCCACGATCCGGTCTTTTGTACGTGTCCGCCGGGCTGATCTGCGCCAGCACATAGCGGCCGCTATCCGAGGGAGGCGGGCCTTTGTATTTCTCTTCCCAGTCCGAAGGTAAAGCGTAGGTCATTCCAAAATACCGGTTGCTGAAAACATTGTTGGTGACGCTGCCGCCTTCCGGTACAGGAGTTACCGAATCACTCGCGCTCGACCACGCCCCTTTAACCAGGATGACGCCGGTCGGCACTTTCGTTCCGGACTGAACGTTGTTGGAAAAGTCGCCCCCATTCTTGGAAGGATTTTGCGGTGTGCCGCCCTGGCTCCAGGCCAGCAACGACAAGAACAAAGCGAGAACGGGCGGGGAATACAAGAATCGAGAGCGCATATTCTTCCTTCAATCCCAGCCAATGTCCGCCTGAACGCCGGCGAGGCAGTCGCGGATTGCTTTCTAACTTGGAAAGAACTGGGCGAGACACCTTCGTGCCTCGCCACAGCTTGATGTAAACGTTTTACAGCGAGCGCAGAAAATCCAACACTTGCTGCTGCTGGGTGGTGTTGAGGTTGAAGAACTGTTGCTCCACGAAGCTGGCTTCGCTGCCATTGCTCGCGTGGTCGCGAATCACCGTGATCAGGTTCGTGGTGCGGCCATCGTGCAGCAGGAAGATCCGCTGTCCCAGGCCCCACAACGGAGCCGTGCGGAATTGGTCGCCGCCCGCATTTCCCTGCGAGACGTTGTCCGTAAGCCCAGTGCCCATGTGATGGATCTCAATATCTGAGAAGGCGGGCACCGCGACTTTGTTCAAGCCTCCAGTGATGTTCGATACTTGCGTCGTCCCAGGGGACGCATTGTGGCAGGTCGCGCAGCCGATGGAACTGAACAACGCGCTGCCGGCGGAGATCGTGCTGGCGGACACCTGCTGTCCGTTCAGCACCACCCCACCAGTGGGGGGCGGAGCCAGCAACCGCATGAAGTTGGCAAACGCCGAGACGTCATCCAGCACAGCTGAGTTCGGCGTCGCCGCTGGGTTCGAAGCATCTTCCGGGTAGCCGGTTCCGGAAAGATTCAGGCAGGACGCTGGCAGCCCGGTTAGGAGTTGATCCTCCCCAGGAAGTGGACGATCCTGCGGGAATAGCAGGTTGCTGATGCCCATTTCCACGTTGTAGGCCTCGCCCGAAAAGATGTGCAGCGACTTGTTCTGCGCTTTCCAGCCGAAGCGGGTTATGGTGCCATCGTTGCCGTTCCGGTTGAAAGAGCCTCCGATGCCAAAGTAGTTGTTCAGGTTTACCAACTGGTTGTTCAACAGGGTTGAGTCGTCGAGGTTCTCAATCAGGCCTGTGCCAAAGGTCGGAGTTGGAATCCGGAAGATCACGTCGTTCTCCGACACTGCAGTAGCGAAACTGGGCTGCGGCAGCGTGGTGCTGCTGTTGCAGGTGCCGGCATCGGAGCGGCCTGTAACCGTGAAAAGGTCTTCCACTCCTCCATTGGGTGAGTTGTAGTTGACCGTGCCGTTGCTGTTAAAGAAGAACGGAAACCTGGCTTCCAGGGTGGGGCCTGTCTGCGTAATGAAAGACGGGATCGTGTTGCCCGGCGCCACTCCATTGGTGGGAAACGCGAATTCCGGATTTGTGGCAGCGCCCGTCCCGCCAACCGCAGGCTGCGCGTGGCATGAACTGCAGCTATTCGAGTTAAACCGCGGCCCCAGGCCGTTGTTGCCAGTAGGGCTGCCGGAAACGGATTCCACGTCCTTGAAGCGCGCGAGCCCGTCATTGAAAAAAGCCAAGAGACTGGAATTGCTGTTCACCGAAGAGAGCACCGCGCCCGTTCCGCGGTTGCCGCTTTGAACTCCCGGGTCGGTCTGAGCAAGCGCCATTCCGGCGAGGAACAGCACTACCAAAGTTAGAACGGATGCGAATCTAGCTGTCTTGATCACGATTCCTCCTTGAACCGTGGGTTCTCCT
>JBAVAV010000695.1:0-11274 GCA_049585895.1 Candidatus Sulfotelmatobacter sp.
ATCGCAAGCTGAAAGACTATTCGGCGCAGGCCTAGAGACATTGACATTTAAGGTCGTTCCAATTTTGAAAAGCAATTGGGCCGGCAGCCTCCCGCGCTGGGAAGGGAACTTCGCTTGCCGCGTGTAAGCGCTGCATTTTCAACGGTCAGGCGAGTGGTAAGCGACGTGCAATTACAGCCGCATGATCTTACTCATCACGCCTTCAGCCCGCGGCCAGGAGTGCGCCGTCGCTATCAAAGAAGCCACCGGAAACGAAACCGTCTGGGCCGCGAATCTGCAGCAAGCGGTCGCACGCCTGCGGGAACAGATCTATTCCACGGTGGTGATCGACCAATTCATCCTCGAAACCGAGCCTGATAAAAGCGAGCAGATGTTCGAGCACCTGGGCACGGCTTTTCCCGTCTATATCAACTTGGCCGTCAGCGGCATGCCGCGGCTGGTGCGCGAGGTGCGCTCTGCGTTATACCGCCGCAAGCGCGAGGTAACTCAAGCCCGCCGCTCGGTGGAAAACCAGATGCGTAGCGAGATGGGCGAAACTCTGACCGCCATGTTGCTTTCCTGCGAGCTTGCCATGTCAGTCCCCGATGTTCCCGCGCCGGCAGCCGAAAGAATCCGCGCCATTGACAATCTTGCTCGCGAATTAAGGCTGCGGCTCGGCGTCAACTGATCGCCCACTGTCGCCAGACGCTCTGACCGTAGCGCCAGCCTGCCCTGAGCTTGCCGAAGAGGCGTCCCGCCCTCGTAGCCGTAAGATTCCCCAATGTCGGCTGTTCCCACCACAGCCTCCATCCGCCAGCAACGCCAAAAGTCCACAGTTCCTGTTCCCTATATGCAAGACCTTGCACTCAGCCTAAATTCCTTTCTCGCCGCAGTCCAAATTCGCACTAGAATAGGACACTTGGCAGGACGGCCGCGTCCATCGGCCTTCCGCCCTGCTCCCGGAGGTTTTGTGCACGTTCTGGTTACGGCTGACACGATGTCCGGCTCTTGGACCTACACCCGCGAGTTGGTGACGGGTCTGGTTGCGCGCGGAGTGCGGGTCACGCTGGTCAGCTTCGGCGAGATTCCCCTGCCCGAGCAGACCGCGTGGATGGATCTTCTTCACGGCCTCGATTACCATCCCACGGCCTTCCGCCTGGAATGGATGCAGGAGGCCGAATACGACCTTGCCGAATCTTCCAGGTTCCTCGCCGCGCTGGTGCGCGAAGTGCAGCCCGACGTGCTTCACCTCAACCAATTCTGCTACGGCGACCTTCCCGTGGATGTGCCCCGCATAGTCATGGCGCACGGGGACCTGATCAGTTGGACCCTCGCCGTGCAGGGGCACACACCGCGCCGCTCGCGCTGGATGAAGTGGTATTGCGACACCATCGTTCGCGGCATTGCCGGCGCCGACGCCGTGGTCGCATCTTCGGCTTCGATGCTTGATACCTTGCGCTGCTGCTACACCCGTCCGCGCCACGAAGCCGTGATTTATCCCGGCCGCAATCCTGTCCTCTTTAATCCTTACGTCGGCAAGGAAGATTCCGTGCTCTCTGTGGGACGCCTGCTCGATGCCGGCAAGCAGGTGTTCCTGCTCATGCAGCAGACCCAGCCGCTTTCCGTATGTATCGTCGGAGCCGAGCAGACCATCCCGCTGCCGCGCGTTCCCATCCGCGCTGACGTGAAAGTCTCCTCCGGCCAATCCTCGGTCGCCATTCGCGGCCCGCAAACCGAGGCGCAATTGCGCTCGCTTTACAGCCGCGCCGCCATCTACGCCGCCACCGCGCGTTATGACCCGCTGGGCATGGCGCCACTGGAAGGGGCATTTTCGCGCTGCGCTATTGTCGCTAACGATATTCCCAGCTTCCGCGAGGTCTGGGGAGAAGCCGCGCTCTACTTCGAGACCAACAACGCAGCCAGCCTGTCCGACGCCCTGCGCCGCCTTAACTCCGACCGCGCCCTCTGCCGCGGCTACGCCGAACGCGCCTATATGCGCGCCCGCGAGCGCTTCACCACCAAGCGCATGATCGACGATTATCTCGCTCTGTATCGCAGCCTGACCTCCGGCAACACCTCCACCAATTCCCTGGCCGCCTGAATTCGCTGGACCGTCGCGATCCTTTTTTCGATGCCAGCTGCGGATGCCCCATTTCTCGCGCGTTCTTTGCGCGAGAAGTGGGGATTTTGGCGAAGGCCACTCTGTTATTCTGCCGTCAACCTGAAGTTACAGAGGTGCATCCAACCCGGCTTAATCGCTGATTGGACGAATCGCGTTTGAGGTGACCAATGCCCCAGAACTTGAGCGGAACTATTCCTTCGCGAAACTTCGGCCGCTCAGACGCTAAGGTTTCAGCCCTCGGTTTTGACATAGCTGTCCGAAGCGGTTGAGCGTTTCGACGCCCTCTAAACGTGCTAGAATTGAATTGTCTTTCTAGCATCCTTCCGCCCTACCTGTTACCGGAGACGGTCCCTTGCGAAAACTGACAGCGTTGTCGCTGCGCATGCGCAAGGAGCCCTCATGGTCCCCAGACCTTCTCGTAGTAAAGCCCTACGAAAAACCATCCTGCACATCGAGGGAAATCCAGTCCGGAACGAGCTGCTGATGGACCTTCCTCCCCTGGAATCTGATTCCATATTCTCCCAGTTAACGTTCATAGAGCTTAGAGCGCGCGATCTTCTGCAGCAATCCGAAGTGCCAATCAAATACGCCTATTTTGTAGATAGCGGCATGGTGTCAATCCTGAGCGTGTTATCCGATGGAAAAAGCGTGGAAGTGGGGGTTTGCGGGAAAGAAGGATGCACCGCTTGGCCCCTCGCCGTAGGCTTCAGAACCAGCGACACCGAGGCTGTCGTTCAAGTGGCGGGGACCGCGTTCCGGGTTAGCGGCCAGGCTCTCTCAAAAGTGTTACGGCAATGCCCCGTCCTGGAAAGGCGAATACAGCAACACGGGCAGAGGATGAGCCTGCAGGGAGCGCAGGTCGCCGCCTGTAACCGCCTCCATGAGGTGGACGAAAGACTGGCACGGTGGCTGCTAATGACCCAGGACCGCATAGGAGGCGACCGTGTTCCCCTGACTCATGAGTTTCTGGGACAGATGCTGGGGACTCGGCGCTCCAGCGTTACCGTCGCAGCGGGACTTCTGGCGAAAGCTGGGTTGATAACTTACACTCCCGGGCAGGTAACGATCGAAAGCCGCGCCCGGTTGGAAGATGCTGCCTGTGAATGTTACGAACTGATACGCCGTCACACCGACATCTGGAACAAAGAATCATAGACGGTGTGCGCTAGCGCACCTTAAATTGTTCCCTACCGGGCAGACTAGCCCAGCCCAGCCGCCCTAGCATTTATGGCAGCGGCTCTTTCTTAACCTGATTGTTAGGGACCTGAGACTGATGTCAATGGCTAACATTTCTGCAGCGGGTTCTCCGGTTTGCAAAATCTGCAATAAACCTGTCGAACTCGAAACGTCAAAGACGGACGAGAACGGCAAGGCGGTTCACGAAGCATGTTACGTGCTCCAGATGCTACCGAAAAGAGGCCGCGAACCCGCGCCGGTTCCAGCAACGGACGGTTCGCGACCGCCTAAAACAATAGAGCGAGATGGCGGTGGCGCGAGGTCTTCATGAATGCACAACGTGAGCGGCGCCCGTTTATGAGTGGAGATTATGACTGGCAGCGGCCTTATCTGGCTGCCGTGCTCGAGACCGACCCTTCCAAACTAGCTCGGCATGTGGAAGACGCCCACGCCGCCATCAAGGCCAGGATTCGTGAATTGGAGCGGGACCACATGGGGACGCCCGAGGAACGGGCGGCTATTCAGTATGCTCTTAACTGTCTGCAGGTTCTGCAGAAGGAAATCCCTTCCGCCGCTTAAGCAGGCTCAGGCAGCATTCCCACATCTCAAACGAGTAAGTGGGATGAAACTCGACTTCGAGAACACTCTCCTTACTCCCGCCGCCGTCTCTGCCAGGTTTGCATCCGTGAACGTTGTGTAGATCAAGATCTCAAGCCAGTGCACTGCGCATAAGACGCTTGGCCGCTTCCACCGAGACACGCGGTCCTGCTTGGTGCTATCGTTCTTGGGCTTATCAGAAAACTCTCTCATGACTCAATTGAGAAGGGCATGCTGTATCTGTTCACGTCAGTAGTTGTAGAGAGGTCGGCTTTAGCCGCCAGTTTTTACTACTGCTTACGAAATGACTTACAAGAACGTAACGTTTCGGAGGATTAATTCATGGCGCAAGTGAAGATTACGGTTCGTCCCAATGGCCCCTATCGCGTAGAAGCTCCCGAAGGCTCGGTTGAACTGGTGGACGCCAACGGCACCCCGTTTGACCTCACCGGCAAACCCGCTTTTTCGCTCTGCCGCTGCGGCGGCTCAGTAACTAAGCCTTTCTGCGACGGCACCCACAGCCGCATGGGATTCCAGGCTGCCGAACTGGCCGTCAAAAAAGCCGAAGGGTAATACTAGCCGCGAAGCGGCGCAAGAATTCAGCCCACGGTGCAAGCCGTGGGTGAAGAGTGGTAAAGAAGGGAGCCCCAGCGGGGCGAAACCGAACTCGCGCTGCCGGTGCGAAAATTCCTTCGCGACGGGGTAACCTGCGCGCATGGCTTGTCAAGCACCCCGCCTTGTTGAAGGCTGTGGAAAAAGCCTTGGCGGCCCACCTAAGACGCCTGACCAGGTGCGTAAAAGCCACACTCCATTTTCGTAAGCGGTTGATCCAATTGGCCTTGACTATCTATAGCTTTAAGATAAGCACATAAAGTGTTCCGCTCGGAACACTTCTCGCACTTGATTCATATGTTCCGAGCGGAACATTTTGCCGCTGGAGAGCTCGGGATGAGTTAGCCAGCCAGGTTACTGGCTGGTACGATACGGGCTCGTGCCGAACCGCAAAGGGAGGCCATGATAGTGCGCCAACTCAATCGCGCCTGCGGCCAGTGCGATGGTCACGATCAGGAATACGATGGCGCGGCGCGGGGCACGGTCTTGCTGCGGAGCAATCAGCGCAATAAGCGCGCCGAGAATCAATCCGGTGATGAGGCCGCCGATGTGGGCGGCGTTATCGGTGTTGCCGAAGGCTCCGAAGATCAGGTTGTAGAAAACAAATATTGCGAGGCTGCGCAGTGTGCCGGAGAGCGCGGCGCGCGGCACGGAAAACTCTCCTAACTTGAAAGCGGCGATCAGCGCGCCAGCCAGGCCGAAGATGGCTCCGGAGGCTCCGACACTCACTCCCCCGGGATGCCACGCCACGCTGGCGAGACTCGCGCCCAAGCCCGAGATGAGATACAGGGCGGCGTACGTCCACGGTCCGTAAAGCGATTCGCAAAGCGCACCCAGATTCCACAGGCACCACATGTTGAAGGCGATGTGGATGACGCCGCTGTGGACGAAGACACAAGTCAGCAGCCGCCACCATTCTCCGGAGAGCGTGTAGGGGCCGAAGTTCGCGCCCCAGCGTACGGTTTCCTGCGGCGGAAAATCCATGATGGTGGAGGCGGCGAGCGCCATGCCGAGAAATACGGCAGCGTTGATGCCGAAAATTATTTGAGTGAGTCCGATGCTGCTGGCTTCGCGGCGAACCCACGGAGTGGGCATGACCGGTTGCTTCGCGTCTTCTGCAACTTCGCCGCGCTGATACGCCTCGTGCTGCGCACACCACTGGCAGATCTTTTTGCCAAAGCTAAAGCCGGGAAGCTGACGGCCGCATCGAATACAGTTTGCCATGTCTTAATAAAAGCGTATCAGCAATTTGCGCTGCGCGACAAAAAGGGCGAGGAGAAACATTGGCAGTAGTCTCGTCCCGATTTGCTTCGTGATACGCGCGAGATCCCTCGCTCCGTCTGAAGGACGGCTACGCTCGGGATGACGCCGATAGGATTCGAGCGGCTGGAATCCTGATTGCCCTAATGAATCGTCTTGGTCTTGCGCGACATGTAATCCATCAGCAGATACTGGCCCAAGGTGTAGGGTGTGGTGAAGTAGGCTTTGCCGCGGCACATCTCGGTTACTTTCTGGACGAATTGCACCAATCCATAATCGGAGGCGAGCATGAAGGTGTTGATCAGCACCCCGGCACGCTTGCACTTCGAGACTTCTTCGAGCGTTTGGCTGACGACCAGGGGGTCGAGGCCGAAGGCGTTTTTGTAGATGCGTCCGTCTTCGAGGGTTAGGGCGGAGGGCTTGCCGTCGGTGATCATGACGATCTGCTTCATGTCTTTGCGCTGGCGCTGCAGGATTCTTTGCGCCAGGCGCAGGCCTTCGCGCGTGTTGGTGTAGTAGGGGCCGACTTTGACGCGGGCGAGTTGCGAGAGCGGAACTTCTTCGGCGGAATCGTGGAAGAGCACGAGCGAAAGCGAATCACCCGGATATTGCGTGCGGATTAGATGCGAGAGCGCCATGGCAACTTTCTTCGCCGGGGTGAAGCGGTCTTCGCCGTAGAGAATCATCGAGTGCGAGCAGTCCAGCATAAGCACGGTCGCGCACGATGACTGATATTCGCACTGGTGAACTTGCAAGTCGGAGTATTCGATGTTGAGCGGCAGCGCGAGGCCTTCGCGCTGGATGGCGCTGGAGAGCGTAGCCGTAATGTCGAGGTTGAGCGTGTCGCCGAACTCGTAAGTCTTTGCGGAGCCGCTGGTCTCAATACCGGTGGCGAGGTCGCGGGTGTCGTGGCGTCCGAAGCTGGATTTGCCGAGCGAGCCGAGCAGGTTGCGCAGGGATTTGAAGCCGAGAAAGTCGAGACTCTTATCGGTGATTTCGAACCTGGCTTGCTGCGGATTCTCGCCAACCTGGCCGCCGGCGCCAGATGGGCGCGCGGGATCCGGAGGCTGGTCGATTGAAATGTAGTCTTCCTGCTGCATGCGCTCGATGAGCTTCTCGATCAGTTCGTCGAGCTGGCCGTTCATGGCCATCTCCAGCATCCGCTCGCGCATCTCTTCGTCGAACTGATCGCTATCCATCAGAGCCTGCTCGATGGCGCGCTTGAGGTCGTCGAGGCTGCGCTCGCCTTCGGGCATTTCGTACCACATGTCACTCTGGAAACCGCTCTGCAACAGGTAGTCGGAGAGCGCGCCGAGCAGGTCCTCCATCCTCATTTCGCCGGCGGGGTCGGGAACGTATTTGGAATAGCGGATGCGCTTCATGAATGACCCAGCTTCGAGCTTCGAGCCACGAGGTTTGGCTCTTAGCTCACAGCTCGTGGCTCGAGGCTCAATTAAATTGTCTTCTCTGCCGGTAGGGGCGATCCTCCGGATCGAAACTCTTTTCCCGCTCGCGGGGCTCGGGCTTTTTTTCGCCAGCCTTGAACACGCGTTCTTCGTTGCGGCCGATGCGTTTGTGCGCGTGCAAGCCTTCGAGAATGAATTCCGCGGCAGAGACTTGCTGCTCGGGACTCTCTTTTTGCGTGACGCCGAGCGGGCTCAGCTTGTCGAGCAGGCCCTGAATTTCTTTCAGGTTGTCGAGCGCGTCGGCCGCGGAGACCGAGTCGGACAATTGAACTTCGCCCCCAAGATCGAACCACTGCACGACCTGATTCATATTCGCGCCGGTGAAATAGTCGTCGTAGGTTTTGGCCAGGGAGGCACGGATGAGTTCGCGTCCCACGAAGTCGGCGCCCTTCATCTCGCCTTCATATTCGAGTTCGAGCTTGCCGGTGATCGCGGGCAGTGCGGCATAGATATCGCTGACGCGGGGCACGACCAGCTTTTCATGGTTGTGAATAGCGCGGCGCTCGGCGTTCGAGATGACATTCTCTATGGCGCTGATGGGCAGACGCTGGCTGACGCCGCTGCGCTTGTCGATCTTCTTATCTTCGCGGGCGGTGAAGGCGATGCGCTCGATCACTTCCTGCACGTACCTGGGCAGATGAAGACGCTGCTGTTCGGTCGATGGGCGGCGAGTCCAGGCTTCCTGCGCGGTAATGGTGATGCCTTCCTCCAGTGTCGCGGGATAGTGGGTGCGAATCTCGGAACCGATGCGGTCTTTGAGGGGCGTAATGATTTTTCCCCGCGCCGTGTAGTCCTCCGGATTTGCGCTGAAGACGAGCGCGACGTCCAGCGGCAGGCGGATGGGATAGCCCTTAATCTGCACGTCGCCTTCCTGCATGATGTTGAAGAGTCCGACCTGAATTTTTCCCGCGAGGTCGGGAAGTTCGTTGATGGCGAAGATGCCGCGATTGGCGCGGGGAAGGAGCCCGTAGTGAACGGTGAGCTCGCTACCGAGTTCGTGGCCGCCACGCGCGGCTTTGATGGGATCGATGTCGCCGATGAGGTCGGCAATGGTGACGTCAGGCGTGGCCAGCTTTTCTACGTAGCGGTCGTCGGGCGCGAGGTAGGCCACAGGCGTCTGATCTCCGAGGCGGGCAACTTCTTCGCGGCAGCGCCGGCAAATGGGCGCGTAAGGATCGTCGTGGATTTCGCAACCTGCGAGACATGGCATGTGAGGATCAAGAAGCGTCGTCAAGGCGCGCAGGATGCGGCTTTTGGCCTGGCCGCGCAGTCCGAGCAGAATGAAATTGTGTCGCGAAAGAATGGCGTTGATGATCTGAGGGACGACGGTATCATCGTAGCCGACGATGCCAGGAAAAACCGGGGCGTCGCCGTTGCGGCGCAGACGCTCCGCGAGATTCTCGCGCAGTTCGTCTTTCACGCGGCGGATGCGCAGGCGTTCTTCAGAAAAGGTGCTGCGGCGCAGTTCGCCGAGCGTGCGCGGAAGACTCATGAAGGAACCCCCGAGGGAACGATCCTTCCCAGATTATACCCGCGTTTGGAATTGCCGTTTTGCTCACAGAGCGGCGCAGTTCAACGCACGTGGCCGTTGCCGCCGGCCTTCTGGCGCGCGCCGACGTTGCGGCGAAGATTGGGAACGGCAGTTTCAAGGTAGGCGACAAGCGACGTGATGCGCTGCGTTTCCGTGCGCAGCCCCAGCAGTTTCTGCTTGAAATCGAGGTCGAGCGGCAACGACCCGGCAAGATAAAACGACAACGTAGACTGGTCAGCGGCGGAAAGATCTTGCGTGGCGCCCGCCATGGCAAGAATTTCGGAATGCAATTGCACAGCGCGGGCAGTTTCGGCCGGCGCCGAAACCACCGGCTCGTCTTCGAACAGCAGAACTTCGGCGCGAAGGAACGACCGCTCCTGGTTGAGTTGCAACACTTCGAAACGCCGCCGGCCTTCGGTCACAATGTCGAGGCGGCCGTCGGGATATTCTTTGACGATGCTGACGATTTCCGCGGTGCACCCGATCTCTTCCAGGCCCTGTTCCCGGGCTCGCACCACCCCGAAGCTGCGATTCTGTTCGCGGCATTCCGCGATCATCTCCTTGTAGCGCGGCTCGAAGATATGCAGAGGCAGAGGCGTGCCGGGGAAGAGCACGACGTCGAGCGGGAACAGCGGCAGAAGGGGATCCAAGAGGTCTCCGAGGGCGAAAGAAACCACGCCCCGGAACATTGTAGCGCGGCCTTAGCTTCCTACTTTTGCCGGGATTCGAGGGCCGTCAGCTCAAGTTCATTCACCACTAAGGGCACGAAGGTACACGAAGCATTTTGCTCGCGCAGCGTCTTTCAGGCGAACCGAAAAGCCTGCCCCCCGGGGCGAAACCGAACGGATCTCCGACTGGCGGTATCGGTGGGAGATCCCTCACGCGGCTGAAGTACGCCGCGTTTCGGGATGACGCCTCACCGGAGAATGATCGCGTCTTGACTTTCTTCGCAGCGGGGGCATACAAGGCGGGCATGGAACTTACTGGGAAAGTCGTGGTTGTGACCGGCGCTTCGATGGGAATCGGCGAAGCCATCGCCAAGATATTTGCCGGTCAGGGAGCGAGCGTGGTGATGCTGTCGCGGGATGCGGGACGGGTTGAGGCGGCGCGGGCTCGCGTTGGATTTATGGAGCGCACCCTTGCGCTTTCCTGCGATGTGCATCATCGAGAGGAGATTGACCGCGCGATCGGATTGACGATGCATCATTTTCAGCGCATCGATGTGTGGGTGAACAACGCGGGCCATGGATTACTAGACTCAGTGGCTGACATGGAGATGGCGGCGTGCCGGGACATGTTCGAGACCAACTTCTTTGGAGCCATCGCGGCGATACAGGCGGTGGTTCCGATGATGCGGCAGCAGGGTGGGGGAACAATCGTCAACATCTCAAGCGTGGCCGGGCACGTCCCGCTGCCGTTTCACGCCGGTTACAGCGCGACCAAGTTCGCGCTGAATGCAATTGGCAAGGCGGCAGGTGTCGAGCTGAAGAAAGATGGCATTCGCGTGCTGACGGTTTGCCCCGGCTATGTGCGCACGGACTTCGCAAAGAACGCGGCGCGGGGAAAGGAAGTGAAGACGGTTCGCCCCGGATCGGTGCGTGGGATCAGCGCTGAACGTGTTGCGCGGGCCACGCTGCGAGGATATTTGAAGAGGAAGCGCGAAGTAATCGTGCCGTGGACGATGTATGTGCCGGTTAAGATTTATCAGCACTGGCCAGCGCTGGTGGAGTGGTCGATGGGGAGAATGGCGGGGTGACTTCGGACCTCGGACGTCGGACATCAGACCTCGGACTTCGGACTTCGGACTTCAGCCCCTTTAGTTTCAGTCTGTCGGAGGTCGGTCGGAGGTCGGAGGTCCGTTTTTGAAAATGTCTAACCCAGTTCTGCCAGCATCGCTTCCATCTCAGATTGTGCGTGCAGGTTGCCGGTGCGGCGGGCGGAGGCAATGCCATTGGTGAGCATGGTCTTGGCGTCGGCAGCGCGGTCGGCCTTGGCTAGGGTCTGGGCGGCCATGAAATAGCCGGCAGTGTAGTCTGGATTTGTCTTCAGCAGGATCGAGAATTCGGCGAGGGCGCGATCGAAGTCGCCCTGCCTTGAGTACTCCATGGCCAGGCCGTAGCGGGCGAAGGTGTCGTTGGGGGTCTGAGTGAGGATGTCGTTGAGGGCGGCGATGCGGTCCATGGAACAGTTCTCAGTTCTCGGTTCTCAGTCGAGATGAGGTTACTACAAACAGCGTTCGCACGGCCCAGATTCCTCACGACGCAAAAGAACGCTTGTTCGGATTGCCCACTGCGGAAGAAGCTGGCGGAGGCTTGTGCGGCTGATTACAATGGCGAGTCCCAAAGATTTAAGACATTGAATTCAAGTGAGGTGGGAGTCCACAAGTGGCTTGTCCGTTTTTCATGCCGGTTGAGAAGTTAGAAAATGGCGCGTGGCCGCATCCGGCACGGCTTCCGTTAGGTTGTGGATGGCGTGGGCATTGCGCTGCGCCCGGGCATGAGGGGGAGGTTCCCTCACAGGAAGAGTTACAG
>JBAVAV010000696.1:0-2145 GCA_049585895.1 Candidatus Sulfotelmatobacter sp.
CGGTTGCGCTCGCGCAGGACACGGACTTCCTCATGGTCCACGCGGATGCTCTGTGTGATCGGGCCGACGCACTCGCACAGAGCGGGCAGCATGAGGCAGCCGTCGCCGACCTCGACACGGCGGTCACGCTCTACAACCGCAAGGGCATGCAGCCGGCCGCCGCCAGGGCGCGAGCCGTCCGGGAGTCCCTGCTCGCCCCCTCGCTCGGCTCCCGAGACCCGACCCGCGCCAGCAGGGTCTAAGAGGACTCGACGGGCGGCTCGCGCGAGAAGACAGGCTCGAGCGGCGAAAGGAACGTCGTGCGCGGCCCGCACCCCGCCATCGCGATGACGCCCTCGCTGACGCCGTCGAGCCCAAGGCGCTCTTCGATATCCCGTCCGTTGATCGCGATGGTCACGTACGCGCCCAACCCGAGCTCACCGCTGACCAGATAGAGCGTCTGACTTAGGTGGGCTGCGTCCATGAGGATCGCGGCGTACGCCTTGTGGTGTCGCCGGTACTTCCACTGATTGCGATAGAACCGAGCGGTCAGGACGAACGACACGTGCGCGGCGCCGAAATAGTATTGGCCGGTCGCGAACGAGGTGGCGGTTTCTCGTGCCTTCTCCGCATCGAGCTCGGAAATCAACACCAGCGTATGGTCCTCGGAGCAATACTGATAGATCCCACATGGGAGGCCGCTCACGTGGGTCACGATGAGATATGCCTGAGTCGGGTGCAGACACCCGCCTGATGGGCTCGTACGCTTGATACAGCTCAAGTCGCCAAGCGAATGGGCGTATCCATGGCAGCCGAGGACGTACAGCAGCACCGTGTCCAGTTGCTCAAGCGTCATTGGGACGTCTCCGTCGAAGGATCGCGTCGTCCGCCGCGCCATGAGAATCTGGTAAAGGGACCCTTCGCGCGCCCGACCGGGCATCGGCACCACTTGTCCTTGGCGCTTGGGAGGGAAAGCTGGTGGCGGGTACCCGTGCCGCGCGACGTTCTCCGTGATAAATGCCTGGGTCTGCGCTATATCAGCCTCATCGTCGGGCGCCGTCGTCGTGACGTCGTTCCACTGTGTCATGTAGTGGTACAACTCGGAGTGAAGATCCCATGCCGCGGCGGAAAGCGACTCATCGCGCTCGCGCAATCGCTTGAGCCGGTCGCTGTCACCGTCACTCAGCAGAAGGCCCTGCTGAGTCAGGCCGTTGACGAAGTCCGCGTCGAGTCGATCGGCTTCGGTCCAGCGATCGGCCGGGACAGATAAGAGTCGGCCGAACTGCTCCTCCGCCAGGCGATACTGTGTTCCGGTGAGTACGACAAGCGCGATGATTGCGCTTTGTGGAGCCGGAGGCGGCAGCTCGCCGCTCAGGATCGCCTCGACATCCAGCTGGTAGTCATCCTCGACGTAGAAGAACGCGTGGCGCGTGCGCCTTACTCTCATCAGTTCGCGTGAGCGAGCTTCCCCGGCAGGGGACAGTGCGCACCCATTCCCCCGGCGAGCTTAAGGGTGCCTGTGACGCTCGCGCTGGTAACCAGGGGGTCCAGGTACGCGTCGATTTCATCCAGGAGCTTCTGATACTCCTCTGGGGTTTGCGCCTTAGCCATGATCTGATTGACATCGGCAGGCTTCTGGACACCTAGGTCGCTGAGTTGCTGTGTGATCTCGGCTGCCCAGTTCGGATCATCGCGAAGGGTCGGACTAGCGAGCTTGGCTACAACCGCGCGGACTGCCGAGAGATTCGATTCAGCCACGACGCACCTCTTTCACTCGATGTGTGCAGGGCGACCGTGAGCGAACTGCCTCACCCCGGCTCGTGTTCACGATGCCGCTCCCTACAGTTCGCTGAAATGCGCCCGTTGTTCGCCGACAAGCACCCATGGCAAATAGCCTCCGGCGGTTGTGCTAGCTACTCATATTTGGACGCAGAAGTCAAGGGGCCGAGCGACCGATCAGTGCCGCGTCATCACCGCGGAAGTACCGGCGACACCGTTCCGAGTCGGGTGCTCTCGCAGTGCTCATATCCATTAGACCAAACGCCAGCGGATGACCAGATCGGTTGTTGGTGCGATGTACGCCGGAGGTGAGAACGAGACGCTCTCGCGCGGCGGACGGGGGGTGCTCAGGCCGTCCGGGAGGCTTGCGAGCGTCACGGTGTCCGC